>WLNS01000062.1 GCA_009699665.1 Actinomycetota bacterium | reverse complement strand
GCGGCATCGGTCAAGGCGGCGGCGATAGCCGGCTTGACCTCTTCAAATACCGAGTCGTCCTCGGCAAAGCCCTTGGCGTGGATCTCGGGCCCGACAATGATGCGTCCGGTGGCGGCATCAACGACCACAATGATGGAGATGAACCCCTCTTCGCCCAGTACGCGGCGATCCTTGAGGTCGGCATCGGTGATTTCGCCCACGCTCGAGCCGTCGACATAGACGAAGCCCAGGTCTAACTGCCCGACCATGCGCACCTCGCCGTCACGCATATCGATAACCGTTCCATTGTCGGCCAGCACGGTTCGCTCTTCGGGAATGCCTGTTTGCATGGCGAGGCGCGCGTTAGCTGTGAGGTGACGGTATTCGCCGTGCACCGGCATAACGTACTTCGGCTTCAGAATGTTGTAGCAATACAGCAGTTCACCGGCGGCCGCGTGGCCCGACACGTGCACTTTGGCATTGCCCTTGTGCACGACGTTGGCGCCGAGACGGGTGAGGCCGTCAATGACACGGTAAACGGCATTCTCGTTTCCGGGAATCAGACTCGAGGCCAGGATGACTGTGTCGCCCGGCCCGATCTCGATCTGATGTTCGAGGTTTGCCATGCGCGACAGAACGGCCATCGGCTCACCCTGTGAGCCGGTTGACATAAAGACAATGCGGTCGTCGGGTAGGTCAACGGCTTTTTTGTAGTCGATGAGAACACCGTCGGGCACATTAAGGTAGCCCAGGTCGGCAGCGATGCCCATGTTGCGCACCATCGACCGGCCCAGCAGAGCCACCTTGCGCCCGTTTGCGTGAGCGGCGTCGAGCACCTGCTGCACGCGGTGAACGTGTGACGAAAAACTTGCCACGATGACCCGACGGGGTGCTCGATGGATCACGTTTTCGAGAACCGGACCGATGTCTTTTTCGAGCGGCGTGAATCCGGGAACGTCGGCATTGGTCGAATCGGGCAGGAACAGGTCGACGCCCTCCTCGCCCAAACGCGCGAAGGCCCGCAAGTCGGTGAGTCGCCCGTCCAGCGGCAGCTGGTCCATCTTGAAGTCACCGGTGTGCAACACCGTGCCGGCCGTCGTGCGGATGGCCACGGCGAGCGCGTCAGGGATGGAGTGGTTGACCGCGATGAACTCGAGATCGAACGGGCCGAACTTTTCGCGCGTGCCTTCGCGCACCGTCAGGGTGTAGGGCGCAATGCGGTGTTCCTTGAGCTTCGCCTCAATGAGGGCGAGCGTGAGTGGTGACCCGACGAGCGGAATATCGGCGCGAAGGCGAAGCAGGTAGGGCACGGCACCAATGTGGTCTTCGTGTCCGTGGGTCAAGATCACTGCCAGAATGTCGTCGAGACGGTCACGAATCGGCGTGAAATCCGGCAGGATGAGGTCGACCCCCGGCTGATTTTCTTCGGGAAAGAGAACCCCACAGTCGACGATGAGAAGCTTGCCGTCGAATTCGTAGACCGCCATGTTGCGGCCGATTTCGCCGAGGCCACCCATCGGGATAATGCGCAGGGTGCCCTTTTCGAGGGCGGGAGGATCAAAGAGGTCGTTGGGCATGTTTCTCATTCATGAGGGCCCAGAACTACTAGCGCGTGGTGCCAGCAATCTTGGGCAGGGCTCCCCCGGCCGCAGCATTACGGTCAGGGCGGAAATTACTCAAGTCCACACCGTCAACACCCGCGACCAGAGCAAGCTCGTCTTCAATCGTGGCGGCCTCACTCTCTTCGGGGCCGACGAGCGGCAGTCGAACGCGTGGCGTGCTGATGCGACCGAGGCCGTGCAGAACGTACTTGGCGGCAACGGTGCCGGGAACGTGCGTCATAATCGCACGCACGAGTGGCTCAAGTTTCATGTGCTCGGCCGTCGCCGTTTTCAGGTCACCCGCGTTGACCGCATCAACAATGGTGCGATAGGGGCGCGGAGCGACATTGGCTGTCACGCCAATCAGCCCCGACGCGCCCAATGCGAGATGGGGCAAGATGTTCGCGTCATCCCCCGAAAAGTAGAGCAGGTCGGTTTGATTGAGCACGCGAGAAACCTCGGCGAAGTCACCCTTGGCATCTTTTACCGCTCGGATATTCGGGTGATGTGACAGCCGAAGGATCGTTTCGTACATGATCGGAATGCCCGAACGACCGGGAATGTCGTAGACAATCATCGGCAAATCGGTGGCGTCGGCAATCATTCGAAAGTGCGTGAGCACTCCGGCCTGGGTGGGCTTGTTGTAGTAAGGAGTGACGGCCATGATGGCGTCGGCCCCGGCTTTCGCCGAGTCTTGCACCAGTTTGATTCCGTGGGCGGTCTCGTTGGAGGGGCCGCCCATGATGACCTTTGCTCGATCCCCCACGACCTTTTTTGCCACGTGCACGAGCTTTACTTTTTCGGCGTCAGTGAGCGTGCTGGTTTCGCCCGTGGTGCCCGTGACAACGATGCCATCGGCGCCATTCGACACCACATCGTCAATGAGGCGCTCGACGTCATGCCACAAAACTTCGCCCTCGTTGTCGAACGGCGTGACGAGGGCAACAAGAACTTGTCCGAAGGGATTGGGTGCGGTGCTCACCCCCTAAGGTTACCGGCAGGACAGCCCTACGGTGCCACTCGCCCATTGGCATTGAACGTCTCATAGGTCATCGGCATGAGGGCGGCCCAAGCGTCTTCCATTTTCTCAGCCACCATTTCAATCTCGCGCTGAGGAAACGACGGAAAATGTGTTCCTTCGCGCTTTGTGCGCAGGCTCAAGAAGTTCATCAAGGATCGAGCGTTCATGGTGACATACATCGACGAATACGTGGCCACGGGAAGCACACCGCGCGCCACCTCGCGGGCGACCCCGGCGGCCAGCATGCGCTCGTACTGCTCGTAGGCAAAAGTGACGGCAGCCTTGGTGGCTTCGGCGGTAAGCGCAATCTGCTCGGCCGTACCCGGCTCAAAATCGTAAGCACCCGGCTTTCCCACCTGGATGAGGTTGCGGTCGGCAGCCGGCACGTAGAACACGGGTCGCAATTCGCGATAGCGCCCCGATTCCTCGTTGTAACTGGCGATGCGGTGGCGCATGAACTCACGAAAAACGAAGATGGGCGCCTGCACATAAAAGGTCATGGAGTTGTGCTCGAAGGGAGAACCGTGGCGATCACGCATCAGGTAATTGAGCAGGCCCTTATCGCGCTTGGCATCGTCGGGCGACGCCTCTTGGCGCGAGGCCTCGAGCGTCTGCTCGCCCTGTGTCGACACCCGCGCGGCAAAAAGAACATCGGAATCGTGGGCGCTCGAGCGCACCAGTTCGACCGATACGTCTGACCGGAATTCAATGTCTGTCACGAGACACAACCCTAATGGCAGCGCGCGAGTCGCGGAGGTTAGACCCACCGACGACGCTCGGCGAAGTAACGCTACGTCACACGAGTAGGAATGCCGCCTATCGATGCCTAGCGTGGAAACAATGAACCCGTGGACCGCTCTCGCTATTGTGGCCGGGCTCATCATCGTCGCAACGGTGATCGGCCTGGTGGCACGGGCGCGCACGGGACGCGTTCAGATCGTGACCGGACTTCGCTACGTGACAGCTGCAGACATCGACACCGACCAGCGATTCGGCGCTGTGGCCACGCTCATTCAGTTTTCGACGGACATGTGCTCACGGTGTCCGGGCACAAAGGCATTGCTGAAGCGCGCCGCAGAGTCGCGTTCGGGCGTTGCCTACATTGAGGTCGACCTGACACATCGCAGCGATATCGCAACGAGTTTCAACATTCTGCAGACCCCCACCACGCTCGTGCTCGATAACAGCGGTGCCATCGCCGTTCGCATCGGCGGGGCACCCCGAACCGAGGCGGTTCACACCGCTCTCGACATTGCACAAAGGAGAGATCATGGCCAGTACGTCATCTAAGCCCAACCTGATCGCGGCCCAGCCGGGACAAAAAGGAATTGACCCACGCGGGCCCCGTTTTGGTGCCGCCATCACCACTGTGCTGCTCGCCGTTACCGTTGTGCTCGGACTGATCGGACCATCGATTGCATCGGGAACCACGCTGACGCAGCGTGTGGCCGACCCCGCTTTCTGGTTGCTCGTCGTGATCACGATTCTGTTTGCCTGGGGCGCCTTCGGCGGAATCCAGTCGCACCCCTACGGAAAGTTTTTTCGCGCCGCGATTGCCCCGCGCCTGGGCGCACCCCGCGAACTCGAGAACCCGAAACCGCCCACGTTTGCTCAGCTGATTGGATTTATCATCGCTCTTGTCGGTGTCGTGCTCGATCTCGTGGGCGTACCCTACGGTCTCGTGATCGCCGCGGCGTTCGCTTTCATCGCTGCCTTTCTCAACTCGGTCTTTGGCTACTGCTTGGGATGCCAGATCTACGTGCTGCTGGCTCGTGCCGGTATTGTCGGACGCGGAGGGCGCACAGCCTAAACGTTTGCCCCTCCCCCATCGTCGGGAGGTGATGCGACATGAAGCGAGTTCTTATTGCCGGCGGTAGCGGCATGATCGGGCAAGCACTCAGCGTGGCCCTGCGCGCAGACGGCTGGGAGGTTCACGTGTTGACCCGCCAATCGCGGCTGGCCGCCGAGAACGCCGAGGCACACCTGTGGACTCCCGGTGAGGATCTCGATCTCGATGCCCTGGGTGAGTTTGCTGCCGTCATCAATCTGGCCGGCTCGAGTATTTCGCGCATGCCGTGGACCAAACGACGGCGCGACGACATTCTCGACTCGCGCATCGCTGCGACTACGACGCTGGTTCGCGCCCTTAACGCGGCCCGAAAGCGCCCGAAGGTCTTTGTCAGCGGTTCAGCCGTGGGTTTTTACGGTGGCCGAGGCGACGAGATGCTGACCGAAGATTCTGCCGCCGGCCAGGGATTCCTCGCCGAGGTCTGCCAAGCGTGGGAAGAGGCAGCTCTCGCCGCGCCCCGGGGAGTCCGCGTTGTGCTTCTGCGCACCGGACTCGTGCTTGCTCACGACGGGACCCTGGCCCCGTTACGCCTGCTGACTCGACTCTTTATTGCGGGGCCTCTGGCCGGGGGGCGGGCCTGGTGGCCCTGGGTGAGCCTGCGTGACGAGGTTCGTGCCATCGTGCACACTCTGAACTCGTCACTCTCGGGAGCCATCAATATTGTTGGGCCCACCCCCGCTAGGTCGGGCTCGGTGATTCGCGAGGTTGCTCGTGCCCTCTCGCGCCCGTATTGGCTGCCGGCACCCGCCTTTGCCATTCGGCTGCTTCTGGGTCGTGCCGGTCGCGAACTGCTTCTGGCCAGTCAGCGCGTCTCACCCGCGGCCCTCGAGCGCGACGGATTTGCCTTCAGCTCGCCCACCGTTGACCGTGCGGTGGCGGAAGCACTCGCCGTGAACTCGGCTGCGCACTAGGGCTCCGGCCCCAGTTCACATCCCGGACCACACCCCCGGCCACACCCCCGGACCACACCCCGGCTCGGACCCGGGCTTACGGAACCAGGACGGCGCGACCGCGCAGGGTTCCCTCGTGCATGCGCGCGTATGCCTTCGCTCCGTCGGCAAGCGCAAATACCTCGTGCTCGACAGAAATCTTGCCGGATCTCGCCAACTCAAGCACTTCCATGAGTTCTGGGCGCGAGCCCCAGTAGGGCGACCGCACGGACACGTCCCACGGTCCAATGCCGAAACCGACGGCCAGAGAACCACCACCGACACCGACGAGCGAAATCTCGGCCTCGGGGCCCACGAGCTTTCCCGCGAGCGCGGCCGTGGCATCGTTGCCCACAAAGTCGAACACCGCAACTGCGCCCACGCCACCCGTCAGGGCACGCACGCTCTCAACAGCTGCGTCATCGCTGATAAACGCGTGGTGGGCGCCCACCTCGCGCGCCAGTGCGAGCTTCGCCTCAGCGATATCGAGTGCCACCACGGTCACGGGCGATAGGGCCCGCAGAATCTGAATGGCCATGTGACCCAAGCCACCGGCCCCGATGCAGACGGCGACTTTGCCGGGCGTCAACTTGTGCAGCGAGCGCTTGATCGCGTGGTACGGGGTCAACCCGGCGTCGGTCAGAGAAACATTCGCCACGGGATCGAGGTCACCCAGCGGAACGAGGTGACGTGCCGCATCCACAATCATGTAATCGGCCATGGCGCCGGGCGAGCCGAGGCCGGGGGCCTGAATGCCAAGTTCCACCACGTGTGGGCACAGCATCTCCTTGCCCACCACACAGAAATCGCAGACACCGCAGCCCCAGGGGCCATACACGGCCACACTGTCACCAACGGCAAACTCTGTGACGCCGTCGCCGAGTTCGGCAACCACCCCCGCGCCCTCGTGGCCCAGTGTCATGGGGGTGCGCCAGCCCATCGTCGTGAAGACATCCTGCGGCAGGCTCATGACAAACTCATCCGAGTGGCACACGCCGGCAGCGGTAATTTTCAACAAAATTTCGCCCGGTCCCGGTGACGGCTTGTCGAGTTCAACAATCTCAGGAGCCTTGCCAACCGTCGTGTATTGCAGAGCGCGCATCTTTTCAGCCATTTATCCACTGTGACGTAACACCGGTGAGCACTGCTTGACCAGGTGTGCTCACCCGTTAGCCATTACTGCACGCTTCGACGATGTAAGCGAATAGCCGCGCGCACACTGGCACGAGCCCGGCGCCGATCGCCGCTGGCGTCATAGGCAAGACCGAGGCGCAGGCGGGCTTGCCAATTTTCAGGATCACGCTCGACGGCGCGGGCGTAGGTGGGAAACTGTGCGTCTGCATCGGCGCGAACGGGTCGTCCGCTGGGCAAATGCTTCACCTCGTTTGACGGCAAGTCCCCTTCGGCCTCGAGTAAACGCACAAGTCGGGTCGAAGCGACACCGAATATCAGTTCGCGCACCAACGCCCAGGCCCCCACGACAGGCAAAACGATGAGCGCAACGCCCATCGTGATCGCCACCGAATCTGCGGCACCCAGCAACGCGAGCGCCAGTTGCAGAGTGGCTACAAGATAGACAACCAACAGCACCGCCATCACGACGGTGCCGAGAAGCGCGCGTCTCACGATTCGGTCGACAGGTTGATCACGTTGTCGAGCCCCACAACAAGCCCCCGCGTTGACACGAGAGCCCGCAGCGACGCGAGAATGCCGGCTTCGTATGAGCGGCTCGAGATTGTGGCGTGTGTCACCGTAATGGTTTCGCCGATTCCGCCAAAAACCACGTCCTGCTTGGCGAGCACACCCTCCATGCGCAGACTGTGCACGGGAACTCCGGCGACCAGCTGGCCGCGCGCGCGTTGATCGGCGTGAGGTGCCTGAATGTCGTCATCGCGCATCATGGCGATTCGTTCAGCCGTGTTAACGGCCGTACCCGAGGGCGAGTCAACTTTTGTCACCCCGTGTGTTTCGACGATTTCAATCGAATCATAAAACTGCGCGGCCAGCGTGGCCAGATGGGTCGCCAGTGCCGAGCCAATCGAAAAGTTGGCAACAAAAATGGCCCCGACATTCGGGTGTTCCTCGATAAGCGCACGCACACTGGCGATTCGCTCACGCGACCAGCCCGACGTGCCCACCAAGATGTTCTTGTCATTGCTGACCGCAAATTCAACTACCTGACG
>WLNS01000061.1 GCA_009699665.1 Actinomycetota bacterium | reverse complement strand
GACCAATTTCAGGCCTCCGTTTACGCCTTCAACCTGGTACAAAAGCATGCAAAGAAGCCCTCAGGTGCGCCCGATTCAGCGCTCGCGCAGCCCGTCACAAAGGTCGGTGTCATCGGTGCGGGTCTGATGGCGCGCCAGTTTGCTCTGCTCTTTGTGCGGCGACTGCGCGTGCCCGTCGTACTTACCGACATTGATCAGACTCGGCTCGATGAAGCCGTTGCCTATATTCACAAAGAAATTTCTGGATTGCAGACCAAGGGGCGCATCGCAAGTGACGAGGCCTCGCGACTTCAGGCCCTTGTCACCGGAACCACCGACAAGTCGGCTTTCGCGGATGCTGACTGGATCATCGAGGCAGTCTTCGAAGAGCTGGCCATAAAACAAGAAGTTTTTGGGGAATTCGAAAAGATTGTCTCCCCCTCCGCTGTCATGGCGACAAATACATCCTCGCTTTCTGTCGCCGCTATTGGGGCGACACTAAAACATCCCGGACGACTCGTGGGATTCCACTTCTTCAATCCCGTCGCGGTCATGCCGCTCGTTGAAGTGGTGCGTGCATCGTCGACAACAGATGAAACTCTGGCAACGGCCATGAAAGTGGCTGCCGGACTGAGAAAGACGGCCGTCATCACGAGTGACACGACGGGATTTGTGGTCAACCGCTTGCTTGCCAAACTTCTTGGTGAAGCGATGCACGCTGTCGACACGGGTACGCATCCGAGCGTTGTCGACGGCGCGTGTGCACCCTTCGGGCTGCCCATGCCGCCCTTTGTCTTGCTTGACCTCGTCGGGCTCAAAGTTGGCGCCCACGTGCTCGACACACACCATGCCGCATTCCCCGATCGCTTCTTTGACAGTCCCAATCTGCACAAACTCGCCGATTACGGAAAAATCATCACGCGGAATAGCAAAGGAAACCCTTCGGGATTTGACCAAGGCGCCCTCGCCATCTTGCGCGGTGGACAGAGCCCGATGACGGCGGATGAGTTTCGGCGGCGCATTGAAGACGGCCTCGCTGATGAGATTCATCGCATGCTCGACGAGGGCGTCGTGCACAAACCCGAAGACATCGATCTGTGCATGATCATGGGCGCCGGATGGCCGTTCCAGATGGGCGGTATTACGCCGTACTTGGATCGCGTCGGTGCCAGTCAGCGCGTCTTTGGCGACACCTTTCACCACCCGCCCATTCGAGGCGTGGCGAACTAACTCTCAGCGGCAGTATCACTCACACCGGCCGAACCAACAGAGAAGTCTTGGGCAGACAACGATGCGCCCGCGCCCGACTCGTCCGGCAGCGGCCGCGCAACCGGTATCTTGCTGCCCACGACCTGTGCGACCACATCTCGAGTTATTGACTGCGCCGCGAGTCCACTGTCCTCGAGAATCTGCGCGCGATCACCGTGGTCAATAAACCGGTCCGGGAGTCCGAGTTCATCCACCGCCGTATCAACCCCTGCCCGGCGAAGGACTTGTCGAATCCTCGTGCCAATGCCGCCCACGCGCACGCCGTCTTCCAGCGTGATAACGAGTCGATGTTCAGCGGCTAGACCGATTAGTGAGGCTGCGACGGGCACGACCCACCGTGGGTCCACAACAGTTGCGCCGATGCCCTGCTGCGCGAGACGTTCGGCAACATCGAGTGCAATGCGCGCCATGTCACCGATGGACACGATGAGCACATCTTTGTGCGGTGCCTCGCGCAGAACGTCTACCCCGTCCGGCGTGCGACGGGTCGCCACGATATCTGCGCCGACAGCTCCCTTGGGATAACGAATAACCGTCGGCCCATCGTCGATGGCAAGAGCTTCTGCGAGCTCTTCCCGAAGCCGTTGAGCATCACGCGGCGCCGCCAATCGGATGCCCGGAACAATCTGCAGCAGCGCCAGGTCCCACATGCCGTGGTGACTCGGGCCGTCCGGACCGGTCACGCCAGCCCGGTCGAGAACGAAGGTCACCCCCGCTTTATGCAGCGCAACATCCATCAACACTTGGTCAAATGCGCGATTAACAAACGTCGCGTAAATCGCCACAACGGGGTGAAGGCCGCCAAACGCCATGCCGGCCGCGGCCGTCACCGCATGCTGTTCGGCGATGCCCACATCGAAGACGCGCTGCGGAAAAGCATCCGCCATGCGAGCCAGACCCGTGGGGCGCAGCATTGCTGCCGTAATGGCCACCACACGATCGTTCTTGGCTGCATGCGCCGTGATTTCTTCGCTAAAAACATCTGTCCACGTGGGGCTGGTCGACGACGACGTCGGCTCACCCGTTTCGGGATCAATGCGGCCGACAGCGTGGAACTGATCGGCAACGTCATCACGTGCGGGCTGGTAGCCCCTGCCTTTCTCGGTGATGGCATGAACGATGACGGGCGCGCCGTAATGTTTCGCCTGACGAAGAGCATTTTCGAGTTTCTCGATACTGTGGCCGTCCACGGGACCGACGAATTTGATGTCTAGGTTCGCATAGAGGGCTTGGTTATTGACCATACGGCTCAAGAATCCGCGAATACCTCCCCGGACGCCTCGATAGATAGCACGAGCGGTAGGCCCAAGTCTGTCGAATGCCTTGCGCGACGTGATGTGCATGTTTCGATACGCGCGTCGCGTGCGAACGCGGTCAAGGTAGCGAGCAATACCGCCGATGGTGGGGGCGTATGATCGCCCATTGTCGTTGACCACGATCACTAAGTTGCGCGAATTATCGTGCGTAATGTTGTTGAGGGCTTCCCAGGTCATACCTCCGGTCAGCGCACCATCGCCAACGACCGCAACGACGTAACGATCGCGTTGCTGAGTCATCTGGAAGGCCTGTGAAATGCCGTCAGCCCACGACAGCGACGAAGAGGCGTGCGAACTTTCCACAATGTCGTGCTCAGATTCTGACCGCTGCGGATACCCAGCAAGCCCGTCCTTTTCGCGCAATCCAGAAAAGTCTTGACGGCCCGTCAATAGCTTGTGCACATAAGACTGATGCCCCGTATCGAAAACGATGGGATCCGACGGCGAATCGAATACGCGGTGCAGGGCAATAGTGAGTTCGACGACCCCTAGGTTCGGCCCCAAGTGTCCCCCCGAACGAGCCACCTCAGTGATGAGGAACGTTCGGATCTCTGCCGCCAACTGATCAAGCTGCTCGTAACTCATGGCATCGAGGTCACGAGGACCGCGAATGGATGCCAGCAAACTCATACCCAGAAGTCTAAGCGAGGCATGCTGACTATGCGACGAGTGAACGCAACACGTATTGCAAGATTCCGCCGTTGCGGTAATAGTCAGCTTCTCCCGGCGTGTCGATGCGAAGGGGCGCGTCAAACTCCACGACGCTCTTACCGCTAGCACTCTGCTCGCTCGGGGTCGCGGTCACGTGAACCGTTTTTGGCGTGACTCCCTGGTTGAGCTGTTCGACGCCAGAAATGGAGATTGTTTCGGTGCCATCGAGCCCGAGGGAGGCCCACGTTTGGCCCTCGGGGAATTGCAGCGGTAAAACGCCCATGCCGATCAAGTTAGACCGGTGAATTCGTTCAAAGCTTTCGGCGATAACCGCCCGAACGCCCAGAAGGCTCGTTCCCTTTGCCGCCCAGTCACGAGAAGAACCCGAGCCATATTCTTTGCCCGCAAGAATGATGAGCGGCGTCCCGGCCGACTGGTAGTTGATGCTCGCATCGTAAATGAACGACTGTGGACCCTCCGGTTGCGTAAAGTCACGCGTGTAGCCGCCCTCTACGCCATCAAGAAGTTGGTTCTTCAGGCGAATGTTGGCGAACGTGCCCCGGATCATCACCTCGTGGTTTCCGCGACGCGATCCATACGAGTTGTAGTCACCACGCGACACACCATGTTCATCAAGATATTGAGCCGCGGGAGTTCCCGCCTTGATGGAACCGGCCGGCGAAATGTGGTCGGTCGTGACCGAATCACCCAGCGTGGCCAATACTCGAGCGTCAGTAATATCTGTCACCGGATCTGTCGACATGGTCATGCCCTCAAAGTATGGCGGCTTGCGAACATAGGTTGACTGAGGATCCCAGTCAAACGTGGCTCCTGTTGGGGTCGGCAACGACTTCCAAAGTTCATCCCCGTCAAAGACGCCCGCATACTCGTGAGTGAACATTTCCGTGTCAATATTCGCGTCAATGACCTGCTGAACCTCGGCAGAATCAGGCCAGATGTCGGCCAAGAATACGTCTTTCCCGTCGGTTCCCTGCCCGAGTGCCTGGCTGTCAAAGTCAAAGTCCATAGAGCCCGCCAGAGCATAGGCAATGACGAGGGGCGGACTGGCGAGGTAGTTCATCTTGACGTCGGGGTTGATGCGTCCCTCGAAGTTGCGATTGCCCGACAGGACAGCGGTCACCGCAAGGTCGTTCGCCGCGATCGCCTCGGAAATCTCTTCGTCCAAGGGTCCGGAGTTTCCGATGCAGGTTGTGCAGCCATAGCCGACCGTGTAAAAACCGAGGTCCTCAAGGTACGAGGTCAATCCGGCTTTTTCGTAGTAGTCGGTGACAACCTTCGAGCCCGGAGCGAGCGTGGTCTTGACCCACGGCTTGGACTTCAGGCCGCGCTGCGACGCGTTGCGGGCAAGCAAACCGGCGGCCATCATGACCGAGGGATTAGAGGTGTTCGTGCACGAGGTAATAGCAGCTATCGATACGGCACCGTTCTCAAGCTCAAACGATGCGCCGTCCTTGGTGACGGTAGCTGATCTGCCGGGATTGTAGGCCGGCAAATCCTTGGCGAACTGCTCTTTGGCGCCGCTCAGCTCAATCCGATCCTGCGGTCGCTTGGGGCCTGAAATAGATGGAACGACCGTCGACAAATCGAGCTCGAGGTACTCACTGAACGCCGGCTCGTCACTGGGGTCATGCCACAACTTTTGCGCCTTTGCGTAGGCCTCGACGAGCTCCACCTGTGCGGCACTGCGCCCCGTAAGTCGCAGGTAGCCAAGTGTCACCTCGTCGATGGGGAACATCGCTGCCGTCGAGCCAAACTCAGGGCTCATGTTGCCGATGGTGGCCCGGTTGGCCAATGGCACAGCGGCGACGCCCGGTCCGTAGAACTCAACAAACTTGCCGACCACCCCGTGCTTGCGCAGCATCTGCGTGATGGTGAGCACGACATCAGTCGCCGTCACACCCGCAGGGATAGACCCAGAGAGCTTGAAACCGACGACCTTAGGAATCAGCATCGAGACGGGTTGGCCCAGCATGGCAGCTTCAGCTTCAATTCCGCCCACGCCCCAGCCGAGCACGCCGAGCCCGTTCACCATGGTGGTGTGAGAATCGGTTCCGACGCACGTGTCGGGATAGGCCTGTAAGACGCCGTCTACCTCACGTGACATCGTCACGCGGGCCAAGTATTCGATATTGACCTGGTGAACAATTCCTGTTCCCGGAGGAACAACCTTGAAGTCATCAAACGCAGTCTGTCCCCAGCGCAGGAACTGGTAGCGCTCACCGTTGCGTTCGTATTCGATGGCAACGTTGCGTTCTAGGGCATCCGACTCACCATAGACATCGGCAATCACCGAGTGGTCAATGACCAGTTCGGCGGGCGCCAGAGGATTGACCCGCGTCGGGTCTCCCCCGAGCGCCGAAACCGCTTCGCGCATGGTCGCCAGATCAACGATGCAGGGCACGCCGGTAAAGTCCTGCATCACGACGCGCGCGGGCGTGAATTGAATCTCGGTGTCTGGTTCGGCAGAGGGCACCCACGCACCGAGCGCCCTTATTTGCTCCGACGTGACATTCGCGCCGTCTTCTGTGCGCAGCAGGTTTTCGAGCAGAACCTTGAGGCTAAAGGGTAACTTCTCGTGTCCGTCGACCGTGTCGATGCGGAAGATTTCAAAAGTTGTCCCTCCGGCAGTGAGGGTGGACTTTGCTCCGAAACTGTTGACGGCAGACACTCTTTTGCTCCTCTTATTGTGCAGGACATCGTTGTAGATAAGCATTCCGCCGAGCGAACAAAAGACACCGGACGGGACTCATATATCTTGATATCAAGATACTCCGTTTTCAGAGTCATCACTTGCTTTTTCCCTGAACAGACCGCGAACAATAAGCCATGTGGCGGCAAGAACGGGGATGTAAAGCGGGAGCCCGAGGGCAAGCTTTGCCGTCAAGAGTGCTTGATTGAGGGTCGCATTTTCTGCTCCCGTCGCTCTCGACGCAGCAAGAAAGAGGGGGACCTCGACCGCCAGGCGAATCACAAACATGCCTAACCACATCACCGTGGTCCACATGTAGAGCCGAAACGAGACGCGATCTTTGCGCCAAGCGCCCTTGTCTTGCCGGTACAGGCCGATGACGAGACCGACGAGGGGCCAACGAACGACGAGAGAAATGATGATGGCTAACCCATACGAAGCATTCGTGACGATGCCCCACACCGAGAATCCCTCGGCGCGATTCGTGAAGATTGCTATCGCCGCCGAGAGGGCGACGCCGACCAATCCCACGATGGCCTGCAAAACGCTCTCTCGGCGAAACACTCGGATCAGCGTGAACGCTATTGAGGCGGCGACAGAAACGCCCAGAGCAAGCCACGGAAGCCCCTGCGTGACCCCGGAGAGGGCATAAATGAGTATGAAGAGCGTTCCCGGCACAATGGTTTCGAGAATTCCCAAAACTCCACCGACCGCACGAAGGAGCGGGTGTGCTCCAGATCCGGCAGCCAGCGCACCGAGGCCTCGGGGGGCAGGCTTCGCGCCACTCACAGGGACCCCTGACTCGACAGGCCGCCCGCCTGCTCAGGAACCTTAATCGGCAACATCTCCCGCGGAGGCATGGGACTCACGCCCCGAACAATGACGAGACTACGAAAGAGATCGACCATGGCTCTGCCCGTCGAAGCTTCCGAAACGGCAGGGCCCGTGATGACACCACGCACAAACCAGCGTGGCCCATCAACTCCCAGGAATCGCGCATCCTGCATCCCCGCTTGGCCGCTCGCGGTCATCACCGGGATACGGCAGCGGAGCTCCACGCCCACCGGGCCCATCACCGGCTCCGCGGTTCCGCCCTGTGACGTGACGTGATCCATGACCTGTTGCCGAATTTCGTGCCACAAACCGCTGCTTGTGGTGGCCGCAAACGGCTGAACCTGGAGCGTAGATCCAAATTGGTCAAGGTTTACCGCGACGATTCGTTGCGTGCCCTCCTCGACCTCCAGTCGAAGATTGAGGCCTTCTCGAGGCTCGACGCGAATCGCACCCAAATCGACGTACGGGCGAATGCCGGTCACTTCGCTTTCGTCAAAAGGACCGTTCAAGTGTCGATCCTCTGGGGCACTTTTCTCAACAGAAATGCTCATGTCCGAAGCCATAGTGCCTATCTCACCACACTCTCATGACGAGACGCCGGTAGAGCCAAACCCGCCGTCGCCACGATGCGAGCCGGGGAGCCGCTCCACGGCAACAAACCGTGGGCGAGCAAGGGGCATGACAATGAGCTGCGCGATACGATCCCCAGCGGAAACCTCGAATGGTTCCGTGGGATCAAGATTGATCAGCGTGACCCGAATTTCGCCGCGGTAAGCCGCATCCACCGTTCCGGGTGAATTTACGATCGAGATGCCGTGTTTGGCCGCCAAGCCACTTCGCGGCACCACAAAGGCGACAAACCCTTCGGGAAGAGCGAGAGCAAGCCCCGTGCCGATCGTCGCCCGCTGACCCGGTGCGAGAAGGGCCGATTCCGTGGCAATGAGGTCGGCCCCGGCATCTCCAGGGTGCGCCACCACGGGTGGATTTTTCCCGGTAAAAAG
>WLNS01000060.1 GCA_009699665.1 Actinomycetota bacterium | reverse complement strand
GCAGGTCGAACGGCCACACGAGGTTCCACAGTTCGGCATCACGCTCCCAGCCACCGGCGAGCTGCGGCGTGAGTGAGCTCGTGGCCCAGGTGTCCATCACGTCGACCTCGCCGACGAAGCCGTTCGGCGTGCCACGCTGCTCCTCGGTGTATCCCTCGGGCACGTCGCTGGATGGGTCAACGGGCAGCTGGCCGTCAGCTGCCACGAGAGGCTGGTCAAACACCGGGTTGCCGTCGGCGTCGAGCGGGTACCAGACCGGAATCGGCACACCAAAGAATCGCTGGCGCGAGATGAGCCAGTCTCCGGCGAGCCCGCCGACCCAGTTTTCGTAGCGGACACGCATGAAGTCGGGATGCCAGGTGAGCTCCTTGCCGAACTCCAGCATTTGCGCGCGCAGCTTCTCGTCGCGAGCCCCGTTGATGACATACCACTGACGGGTCGACACGATCTCGAGTGGTTTGTCGCCCTTCTCGAAGAACTTCACGGGGTGCGTGATGGGTGTGGGGTCGCCCTCCATCTCGCCCGACTCGCGCAGCATAGCCACCATGGCTTCTTTGGCCGAGAAAATGGTCTTTCCGGCGATCTCGGCAAAGGCGGCCTGGCCCGCGTCGCTCGTGATGACCTCTGGGGCGTCGCCCAGGATGCGCCCGTCGAATCCGATGATGGCGCGGTTGGGCAGATCGAGTTCGCGCCACCAGATCACGTCGGTGACGTCACCGAACGTACATATCATGGCGATACCCGAACCCTTGTCGGGTTGCGCGAGGTGGTGAGCAAGAATCGGCACCTCAACGCCGAAGATGGGCGTGGTGACATGAGAACCAAAGAGCGGCTTGTAGCGGTCGTCGTCCGGATGCGCCACGAGAGCAACGCAGGCGGCCAACAGTTCGGGCCGCGTGGTCTCGATAAAGATGTCGTCGCCACCCGAGCGGTGGAAGGCGAGCCGGTGATAGGCGCCCGGCATGTCTTTGTCTTCGAGTTCGGCCTGAGCCACGGCCGTGCGGAACGTGACATCCCACAGCGTGGGCGCCATGGCCTGGTAGGCCTCGCCGCGCTCGATGTTGCGCACGAAGGCCAACTGCGAGGAGCGAATCGAATCGCTGCCAATGGTGCGGTAGGTCTGGCTCCAGTCGACCGAGAGGCCGAGCGTGCGCCACAGCGCCTCAAACTGCTTCTCGTCTTCAACGGTGAGCTTCTCGCACAGCTCGATGAAGTTGCGGCGGCTGATGGGAACCTGGTCGGCGGCCTTGGTGCTCTTGTTGTCGCCACCCTCAAACGGGGGCGTGAATCCGGCCTCGTAGGGCAGCGACGGGTCACAGCGAACACCGTAGTAGTTCTGCACGCGTCGCTCGGTGGGCAGGCCGTTATCGTCCCAGCCCATGGGGTAGAAGACCTCTTTGCCACACATGCGCTGGTAGCGCGCCATCACGTCGGTGTGGGTGTAGCTGAACACGTGTCCCACGTGCAGCGAACCCGAAGCGGTGGGCGGCGGAGTGTCGATCGAGAAAATGCTCGCGCGGGTCTGCCCGTCGCGCGAAAACTTGTACGTGCCTGCGTCATCCCACACGGCCATCCATTTGTCTTCAAGGCCCTCGAGTGCGGGCTTGTCGGGAACGTTGGCGGGATGACTCGTCATAGATAGACCTCGTATGTCGTATGTGCGGCACCGCGTCGTTTACCGGCGAACCGGCGAGTGTGCCTCAGATGTGGGATGTGTCTAGATTACCCGGCGCACGGCGGCGATCACTCTGAAACCGCTTTCGCAACGAGCTAGACTTGCTCGCAAGGGCATTGATCCGGCAATCACCGGGGAGCCTTCGGAAGAAATTCGTTGATGGGCGATTTGACATCTGCGAAGAGTAGAACCGAATGGGTCTGGCCCGTTACAGCCAAAGAACAAGAGGGTCTCGTTTGCGAGATCAAGCTCAGGTGGTACCGCGCACGGATCGCAGTGAAAACGGCGAAACGGGCGTCCTGGCGAAGTCGATGAACCATCCTTCGTTTCAGGAGAAACCCGTGACATACCCCAAGTCCCCTCAAAGCCGCCGCGCTGAACCTGACGAAGCATCCGTCGACGATGTAAGCGCAACCGCGTCGGCCGACGAAGTGGTGCCCTCTCCATCGTTTCCCGCCATTGAAGAGCAGGTGCTCGCCTTCTGGAAAGCCGATGATACGTTCCGTGCGTCGATCGCACAGCGGGCCGAGCAGGGGGCCGAAGAATGGGTGTTCTACGACGGTCCGCCTTTTGCCAACGGCCTGCCGCACTACGGTCACCTGCTGACGGGATATGCCAAAGACCTTTTTCCTCGCTACCAGACCATGCGTGGCAAGCGCGTTGAGCGCCGATTCGGGTGGGACACACACGGCCTGCCCGCCGAACTCGAAGCCGAGCGTCAACTGGGCATCACCGACAAGAGCCAGATCGAAGAGATGGGCATCGCGGCCTTCAACAAGGTGGCGCGCGAGTCCGTTCTCAAGTACACGCACGAGTGGCAGGAATATGTCACGCGCCAGGCGCGCTGGGTTGATTTTGACAATGACTACAAGACCCTCGACATCACCTTCATGGAGAGCGCCATCTGGGCGTTCAAGCAACTGCACGACAAGGGACTCGCCTACGAGGGCTACCGGGTCTTGCCCTACTGTTGGCGCGACCAGACACCGCTCAGCAATCACGAACTTCGCATGGATGACGACGTCTACAAGATACGCCAAGACCAGTCGGTCACCGTCGCATTCCCGCTGACGGGAGAACGTGCCGAGGGCCTCGGGCTCGGGGGAGTGCAGGCACTCGCGTGGACCACGACCCCGTGGACCCTGCCCACGAACGCGGCGCTCGCCGTGGGTCCGGGCATCAGCTACGTGGTTGTGCCGGCGGGGCCGGCGTTTGCCATTGACGGTTTCGATACGTCGACGGCGTCGACTACTCAACCAGCGAGTGGCGCTGCGTCGACTACTCAACCGGCGTTCCTCATTGCCGAGGATCTGGCCGGGGCATATGCCAAGGAGCTCGGCTATGCCGATGCGCACGAGGTGCGGGCCGCGGCAACCACCACCCTGCTGGGCAGCGACCTTTTCGGCGTTCACTACCAACGCCTCTGGGACTACTTTGCCGACGAACCGGAATACGTCGAAAATGCCTGGCGCATTCTGCCAGCCGACTTCGTCACCACGGCCGACGGAACAGGAATCGTGCACCTGGCTCCCGCCTACGGCGAGGACGACCAGAAGGTCTGCGAGGAGAATGGCATTCCGGTCATGATTTCGGTGAATGACGGCGGTGTCTTTCTTCCACGCATTACTGAGGTGGCCGGCCAGCAGGTCTTCGACGCGAACAAGCCGCTGACCAAATTGCTGCGCGAGATGGGCCGGTTGGTTCGCGTGGCCAGTTACGAACACTCATATCCACACTGTTGGCGCTGCCGTAATCCGCTGATCTATCGAGCCGTGTCGTCGTGGTTCGTGCGTGTCACCGAATTCCGCGATCGCATGGTTGAGCTCAACCAACAAATCAACTGGGTTCCCGACAACGTTAAAGACGGACAGTTTGGCAAGTGGCTCGAGGGAGCACGCGACTGGTCAATCAGTCGCAATCGATTCTGGGGTTCACCCATTCCCGTGTGGAAGAGCGACAACCCGGATTACCCGCGCGTCGACGTATACGGCTCGCTCGACGAGCTTGAGCGTGACTTTGGCGTGCGTCCCACCGATCTGCATCGCCCGCACATCGACGATCTCACGCGCCCCAATCCCGATGACCCCTCGGGTGCATCCACCATGCGTCGCATCCCTGACGTGCTTGACGTGTGGTTTGATTCGGGGTCGATGCCGTTTGCGCAAGTGCATTACCCGTTCGAGAATCGTGACTGGTTCGATACGCACAATCCGGCCGACTACATCGTCGAGTACATCGGGCAAACGCGCGGTTGGTTTTACACGATGCACGTGTTGGCCACGGCCCTGTTTGACCGCCCGGCGTTCAAGAACGTGATCAGCCACGGCATCGTGCTCGGCAAAGATGGTCAGAAGATGTCGAAGTCGCTGCGCAACTACCCGGATGTCAACGAGGTCTTTGAGCGCGACGGCTCCGACGCCATGCGCTGGTTCCTGATGAGCTCGTCGGTGCTGCGCGGCGGCAATCTCGTCGTCACTGAGGAGGGTATTCGTGAGGGGGCCCGCCAGGTGCTGTTGCCCCTGTGGAGCACCTATTACTTCTTCACGCTCTACGCCAACGCTGACGGCTACGATGCGGTGTGGCGCACCGATAGCGCGAACGTGCTGGATCGCTACCTGCTCGCAAAGACCGGTGACGTTATTCGCACCGTCCAAGACCACCTCGATGCGCTCGACTCGACGTTGGCAGCGGCCACCCTGCGCGACTTTGCCGACGTGTTGACCAACTGGTACGTGCGTCGCTCGCGCGACCGCTTCTGGTCGGGTTCGGCTACGCAAGATGGCCGCGACGCGTTCGACACACTCTTTACCGTGCTCGAGACAATCACTCGCGTGGCCGCGCCCTTCTTGCCCCTCATCACGGAGCGCATGTGGCAGGGGCTGACGGGAGGTCGCTCCGTTCACCTCACGAATTGGCCGGACGCTTCAGTCTTTCCGAATGCTGCAGAACTCGTCGTCGAGATGGACCACGTGCGCGAGATTGTGTCGACCGCGCTGGCCCTGCGCAAGCAGACGGGCCGACGCGTGCGCTTGCCCTTGGCGGGACTCGTTGTGGTCACGGATCGGGCCGACGCGCTCAACAACTTTGCCGACATTCTGCGTGATGAACTGAATGTGAAGACGGTGACCAACACGGCCTGGACGGAGAACAGTGCCGCAGAGTTTGGCATTACCTCACGCCTGTCGGTGAATGCTCGGGCCGCCGGCCCCCGGCTGGGTAAAGACGTTCAGCGCATCATCCAGGCGGCCAAGAGCGGAGACTGGATGGAGATTGACGGTGTCGTGGTTGCCGGCGGCACCCAACTCGAGTCGGGAGAGTACGAGTTGACGCTAGAAACGGCAGCGACGGGCGATCACGACGATCGCGCCCTCGCGTTGATTCCCAGCGGTGGCTTCGTTCTTCTCGACGTCACGACGACGCCAGAACTCGAGGCGGAAGGCCTTCAGCGCGACGTCATTCGAGCCGTGCAAGACACCCGCAAGGCGGCCGGCTTCGATGTGAGCGACAGGATCGTGTTGGACGTGGTGTGTTTTGACCAGGACGATGCCGATGCCCTGGTGCTCGACACGGGCGCAGACATCCCCGGCGAGACGCTGGCCACCGAGTTTTCCGTGCACTCACCGCAGACGTACGACCTCTTGCCCGGGTTGGCCGATCAGCTCGTCTCGGAGTGGATCGGGGCGGTCGCCGCGGTCGACGTGGAACACTTCGCCAGCTTCGAGGCCAACGCATTCGCCAATCGCGGAGCGTTCGTCGTTGCGTTGTCGCGAACGGAGCGAACCCAGAATGTCTGAATCGAGCGAAGCGGCAGAATACGCACACGCGGCTCAGCTGGTCTATGACGAGCTCTTAGCGCGCATGGGGGAGGGCGAACCACAGCCTCGCCTCGAACCCACCCGTCGCGTTGTCGAGCTGCTCGGCGACGTCCACCGGGCTTATCCGGTGATCCACGTGGCGGGTACCAACGGCAAGACGTCAACGGCTCGCATGATCGAGGCCCTGCTGCGCGAACTCGGATTGCGGACAGGCTTGTTCACCAGTCCTCACTTGATTTCGTTCAATGAGCGTCTTCAGATTGATGGGGCTCCCATTGCCGACGATGCGCTGGTGGCCAACTGGGTCGATATCTCACCGTATGTCGCCATGGTTGATGCCGAACTCGTGGCGGCCGGTGAGGTACGCCTCACCTTCTTTGAGGTCTTGACGATTCTTGCCTTTGCCTGCTTTGCCGACGCACCCGTTGACGTGGCTGTTGTCGAGGCGGGCATGGGCGGTGAGTGGGATGCCACGAATGTGGCCGATGGGGTCGTCGCCGTCTTCACGCCGATTGCGTTGGATCACATGGAACGACTCGGTCCCGACGTCGAGTCAATCGCGCGCACAAAGTCGGGCATCATTAAGCCCGCCGCAATGGTCGTGTCTGCTCCCCAAGCGCCTGAGGCCGAGCGCGTCCTTCGGCAAGCTGCCGAGATGACCGAGTCGGTGATCAACATTCTGGGTACGGGAGGAACATCGGTTGTCTCGGAGGTTGCCGTCGGCGGGCAGCTGGCCTCGATCAAGGGCATTGCTGACGCCTATGACGATGTGTTTATCGACCTACTGGGTGACCATCAGGCAGTAAACGCGGGGGTTGCGGTGATGGCCACGGAGTCGTTTTTGGGCGGCGCACGTCGTGGTCTTGACGCGCACGCGGTTGCCGAAGCTTTTCGCTCGGTCACGTCGCCCGGGCGCCTTCAACGGATTGCCTCGCAACCTGTGGTTATCGTCGATTCAGCCCACAACCCGCACGGCGCACAATCTCTGGTTGAGGCGCTCGAGACGTATTTTCACCTCGACGACGTGACGCTCGTTTTTGGCGTACTCTCTGATAAGGATCACGCCGATATGCTCGCTACGCTTTCTCCGTTCGTTCAGCGCGTGATCCTCACGACCGCTCCTAGCGATCGCGCGGCGTCACCGGATCTCTTGGCGCAGAAAATATCGCCGACGACAGACCTCGACGTGATCGTTCAGGCAGACCCCAGAGTCGCCTTTGCCGAAGCCCGCGCGTATGCGGCCATGAGCTCGAAGGGGGCAGTTGTTGTGACCGGGTCTATTTCGTTGGTGGGTCTGTGCATGCTCGTGGCGTTAGAGGAGAAGTGGCAATGAGTTCGCGAATGAGTCGGCACAGTGGTGGTCGCCGCGATCGGGGTGTGCGTGAATCCTTGATGGCGATTGTGCTGGGGTTCGAAGCAATAGTTGTTGGGCTGGGTGCGCTCACTGTCTTTGGGCTCAAAGCGTTAGAGCCGGTTCCCGCCTTCGTGGGGGGAGGATTAGTGATTGTCGTTCTCGTTGCGGCAGCCCTTTTCGCTCGCTACACAGCGGGAATAGTTTTGGGCTGGATTGCTCAGGCCGCGGTGATGGCGTCAGGATTTCTCGTGGGCGCCATGTTCGCCGTGGGCCTCGTCTTTGTCGGGATGTGGATTTTTGCCCTCGTTCGAGGCGCAAGAATTGACCAGAGCCGAAACCAAGAGAGAATCAATGCTGAGGAAAAGGATGCATAGAGAATGAGTACACACATCGAGGAGACCCTTGTTCTCGTGAAGCCCGATGGCGTTGAACGCAACCTCACCGGTGAAATTCTTCGACGCATTGAAGCGAAGGGATACACGATCGTTGATGTGCGCATGATGCGCGCTGATCGCGAGCTGCTGGTGGCACACTATGCCGAACACGAGGGAAAGCCGTTTTTTGAGCCCCTCGTTGAGTTCATGGGCAGTGGACCGATAGTTGCGGTGCGTCTGCGCGGAGAACGTGTTATCGAAGGCTTTCGCTCTCTCGCGGGAGCGACCGATCCCACAACCGCCGCGCCCGGAACTATCCGAGGTGACTTGGCACGCGACTGGGGCGCCGCGGTGCAACAGAATCTGGTTCACGGATCTGACGCATCAGAGTCGGCAGCACGCGAACTGACTCTCTGGTTTCCTCAGAGCTGAGGCTCTTCGCCGACCCGCTTGTTCGGCGACTCCCGTTAGAGGTTGTGAATCCAGTCCAAACGGAATTGGGCGATGACAGCTTCGATGAGCAAGATTCCGATGATGATAGTCGGTGACCACGAGAGCGTTTTTGCGCCGGCGGCGAGAACCCACGGCCTGGATCCCCACACGCCGTTCTTCAGTGCATAGCCCTTGACCACCACGACTAACGTAATTGTGGCCACCCAGGTCACCATGCACCACGGGCAGAGCGTGCCCAGGCTGAAGACGCTCTCGATGTAGAGCCAGATGACAGCCAGAAAAGCCAGTCCGGCGACAATGTCGAAGGCTCGCCAGAACCAGTTGGCGAAGCGCGCTCCGGCAAGCATACTGACGCCCGTCGTCATCACGACGGGCCAGCCGATGACGCCAAGAAGCGGGTTC
>WLNS01000006.1 GCA_009699665.1 Actinomycetota bacterium | reverse complement strand
GAGGTTGCCATCAAAGACTTCCGTGCCGTCGTATCCCGCCAAAGAGATGTCAGAAAACCCGTGACGAACATCGCCATTGGAACGGTAGAACAAGTCCTTCACCGACGTCACGCCAGCAGGATGTCCGACCACACCACCCCAGGTGATGGTTGAGTATCCGATCTTCACTGATCATCCTTTCCTTGGTCGCCGCGCACTGTATGCAGCGACGGACTAATAATTACACAAAAACTAGTCTTTTGTCGAAAAAAATCATTACGTTATCTTTTTGTTACACGCTTCAGTTGTAATTGAGCAGATGCTCTCGCAGAGCCTAGAATCGTGAGGTGACTGATATTCAGCGGAGATTCGGCGGTTTTAGCGCGGCAGCGCTGTTCCAACTCCTGCGAGATGGGCAACCAAAGACCAAGGCAGAGCTTGTCGAGATAACCGGTCTCTCGCGTTCAACCATCCAGTTTCGGGTTGAGTCTCTGCTGGAACTGGGCCTCATCGCTCCGGTGAGCGATGCCGTCTCCACCGGTGGGCGCCCCTCGGCTCAAGTGGCCCTCAACCCTTCCGCTCGAGTGGTCGCGGCCGTTGACTTCGGAGCGACCCAGGCCTCTCTTGCAGTGACCGACCTTGCCGGCAACATCCTCAGTCGGACTACGGCCGAGACGAAGATTGCCGATGGGCCCGAGATTTGTCTGGGCTGGATGGTAAAGCGAATTCGCTCCGAGCTCGCGTCAATTCGGCGACGCGAGGCTGAATTGATTGCCATTGGAATCGGCTTGCCCGGGCCGGTGGAACACGCCACCGGCAGGCCGTCAAATCCGCCCATCATGCCCGGGTGGGACGACTTCGATGTTCCCGGCTTTGTGAATCATCACCTCAAGGCAACAGTTCTCGTCGACAACGACGTGAACATCATGGCGTTGGGCGAGAAGAAGGTGGCGTGGCCGAACGTTGCTAACATGATCTTCCTCAAGGCGTCCACGGGTATTGGCTCGGGTATCATCAGCAACGACGTGCTCCAGCGCGGGGCCGAAGGTATCGCCGGAGACATCGGCCACGTCCAAATTGCTCGTGGACAAAACATTCCCTGTCGCTGCGGAAATAACGGTTGCCTTGAAGCCCTGGCCGCAGGACCAGCATTGGCTCAGCAGCTGGCAAGCTCGGGCGCCACTTTTGACGGCAGTCCGATTGAAGTCATGTCCGATGTGGTTGCGGCCACGAAAGCCGGTGACCTCGTAGCCATCCAGGCCGTTCGCCAAGCGGGTCGCGACATAGGCGAGGTGCTCACCACGTGTGTCAGCGTCTTGAATCCGTCAGTGATCGTCATCGGCGGATCTCTCGCCCTCGCGGGAGAGCACCTCATTGCCGGCGTGCGCGAGATCGTCTATTCGCGGTCCATGCCCCTGGCCACTGAGCACCTGACGATTTCGCAATCACGTGCCGGGTTTGATGCAGGCATTATTGGCGCCAGCGTCATGGCCATAGATTTCGCGCTGTCCATCGAAAGCGTCGACGCAATGGTTCTCGAACTGGAGCGCGCGAACGAGTAGTTCCCCACTATGAGCTTCTCGGTATAGTATATCAACTTTGATATATAGTCGCAGCATGGAAGTTGGTTCGCTCATTCGCGAGGCTCGACGATTTGCCGGGCTCTCTCAATCCGAGCACGCTGCTCGGGCGGGCACATCTCAAGCAACGTTTTCGCGCTATGAGTCGGGCGACGCCACGCCCACTCTCGTGACGTTGGAGCGCCTGCTTGCTGCGGCGGGCGCGAATCTCGTGTTGTCGTCGAGGACCTCACGTCGCCGACACGATGCCCGTTCTCCTCGAATGGCCAAACTTCTTTACCGCCGCCGAGAGGTCAATCTGGCTCTCGCGCGTCACGGCGCACGAAATGCCTACGTGTTTGGTTCTGTGGCGCGGGGAACCGACACCGAGGAATCCGACATCGACATCGTGGTGGACTTCGATGCCGAACGATTTGGACTTATCCCACTCACACGCTTGGCCGAATACTTATCAACGCTCTTGGGAGAGACAGTCCACGTCGCCGCCCGCTCCCTGCTTAAATCTGCCGTGTTGGCCAGAGTCCACGAGGAGCAGGTTCCCCTATGAGTCGAAGCACCGCCGCACGTCACTGTTATCCCGGCACCCGGTCGCTGGGTCGCGAATTATTGACGACGATGGAGGGAACGAGCGGCGAGCACAATCACGGCCGCGACCACCGCACCGAAAAGGATGACGGCCGCCGCCGCGCCGCCGTTACCGCCACCAACGTATTCCCATGTGCCCTGATCGAGCACGTAGCCCCCGAATAGTGACAGGCCCGCCAACCAGAGCGTGCCGATGACATCGAGAGACACCAGTACCCACATCACCGCGCGAACGATTCGAGCCAACACGGCCTAGCTCCCGAGCTCAGCCTTTACGACATCGGCGATAGCGTGCGCGAGCCGATCGGCGGTGGCCTGGTCGGCCGCCTCCACCATTACGCGAACCATAGGCTCGGTGCCCGACGGACGCAAGAGGACGCGTCCAGAATCGGCAAGTTCGAGCGAGGCCTCGGCGACGGCCGTGTCAATGACCGTGTTGCCGTGCAGGGCCCGGTGGTCGACGCCGCGCACGTTGACCAGAATCTGCGGATAGACGGTCATCACGCCGGCGAGTTCGTTGAGGCTCTTGCCGGTGCGGGCCATCTCGGCCACCAGGTGCAGACCGGTCAGCACGCCGTCACCCGTGGTGCCAAACTCCGACATGATCACGTGACCCGATTGTTCGCCACCCAGGCCGTGGCCGCCCGCAGCCAGCGCCTCGACAACGTAGCGGTCGCCCACGGCCGTCTCGACCACCGTGATGTCATGAGCCGTCATGGCGCGGTGCAGCCCGAGGTTACTCATCACTGTGGCCACGAGCGTGTTGTCGGGCAAGAGGCCGCGTTCTTTCATGGAAATCGCGAGGATGGCCATGATGTGATCGCCGTCAATAACGTTGCCTTCGGCATCAACCGCGAGGCAACGATCGGCGTCGCCATCGTGGGCAATACCCACGTCGGCTCCTACCTCGCGCACCTTGGCGGCCAGCAGTTCCAAATGGGTGGACCCCACACCGTCGTTGATGTTGTTGCCGTCGGGCTCGGCACCAATCACGGTGATTGTTGCGCCAGCATTGGTGAATACCTGCGGACTCACGGCTGCGGCCGCCCCGTGAGCGCAGTCAATCACCACGTGCACGCCGTCGAGGCGGTGCGGCAGGGTGCCGAGCAGGTGGAGCGCGTAGCGATCCTCGGCATCGGCGAAGCGACGGATGCGCCCCACTTCGCTACCCGTGGGAAGCAGTTTCTCGATTCCGAGGTGCTCCTCGATGCGGTCTTCGACTTCGTCGGGCAACTTAACCCCGCCATAAGCGAAAAACTTGATGCCGTTATCTGGAGCCGGATTGTGTGAGGCAGAAATCATTACGCCAAAGTCGGCATCAATGTCCTTGATGAGAAAGGCGCAGGCGGGCGTGGGAAGAACCCCGGCGTCGAGCACGTCGATTCCCGAACTGGCCAGCCCCGCCGCCACGGCGGAAGAAAGAAACTCACCCGAAATACGCGGATCGCGAGCAATGACCGCCACCGGTCGCTTGCCCTTTTCGCGCCGCTCGTCAGCGTGGCGCCCGTGCATGAGCACGAACGCGGCAGACTGCGCGAGCCCCAGAGCGAGGTCGGCGGTCAGTTCCCGATTCGCAAGACCTCGGACGCCGTCCGTGCCGAACAAACGAGCCATCGTCTGTACCTTGGCGGCTAGCGCTTCGAGTACTGAGGAGCCTTGCGGGCCTTCTTGAGTCCAGCCTTTTTGCGCTCTTTGACGCGTGCGTCACGGCTCAGGTATCCGGCCTTCTTGAGCGTCGCACGGTTGTTCTCTTCGTCAATGAGGTTGAGAGCGCGCGAGATGCCCAGGCGAAGTGCACCGGCTTGACCCGACGGGCCACCTCCGGTGATACGCGCAACCACGTCGTAGCTGCCGAGCAGGTTCAACACCGTGAACGGATCGTTGATCAGCTGCTGGTGAAGCTTGTTGGGAAAGTAGTCGGCGAACTCACGGCCGTTGACCGTGATGGATCCGCCACCGGGCACGAGACGCACGCGGGCAATCGCCTGCTTGCGGCGTCCGACGGCTGCGCCGGGCACATTCAGCACAACGCGCGGAGCCGGAGGAGCAGACGCCGCCGGGCTCTCGGTGCTGTACTCGGTAATTTCTTCTTCGGCCTTTGCAGGCTCTGCGGCCTCTACGCCGTCGACGGCCTCGTCGGCCGGGGTCTCGTTCTCAGTCATTTCTCTTCAATCCTTAGTATCTCGGCGCTTACTGAGCGACCTGGTCAAGCTTGTACGGGGTGGGCTGCTGCGCAGCGTGAGGGTGCTCGGCACCGGCGTAGACCTTGAGCTTGCGCATTTGCGCACGGCCCAGCGAGGTCTTGGGCAGCATGCCGCGAACAGCCTTCTCAACAGCACGCTCAGGATTCTTCTCAAGAAGTTCGGCGTACGAGGTGGCCGTGAGTCCGCCCGGGTAGCCCGAGTGGCGGTAGGCCTTTTTCTGAGCCAGCTTGGCGCCCGTGAGGGCAACCTTGTCGGCGTTGATGATGATGACGAAATCACCCATGTCCATGTGTGGCGTGAACGTGGGCTTGTTCTTGCCACGAAGGATCGTGGCGGTGTGGCTGGCCAAGCGGCCCAGCACAACGTCGGTTGCATCAATGATGACCCAGTTGCGCTTAACCTCAGAGATCTTGGGCGTATATGTGCGCGTCACAATAGTGCCTTAACTTTTCGAAGTGAGTGGTTCGTGAATCCCGCTCGGTCGCTACGTTCTGGATGTCAAGACCAGAACCCAGCTATTGAGGGCTCATTCGCATGCCTCGCCCATAGGGAGCAGTGGCACCAAGTGTTAACAGTACGCGATTGCCTAATCGCTGGGCAAATCGCGGCGCGTTCGGGTGAGCTCCGCTCTGGCGCCAACCTCGTCGTCCGGCGGATAAATGACCTCGTTAAGGCACAGGCCGTGCGCCGGCATGACCTTGAACCGGCTCGTGCGCTTGGCGCCGTCGCGCAACTTTTCAAGATCGCCGATGCTGAGTCGGCCCTGTCCTGCTGCGACGCTGGCACCCACGAGCGCCCGCACCATCGAGTGACAAAAAGCGTCTGCCTGCAGACTGGCGACTAGGGTGTTGTCGTCTTCGCGCTTCCACTCAAACTCTTGCAGTTCTCGAATCGTGGTGGCCATCGCTCGCGGCTTGCAGAATGCTCCAAAGTCACGAAGGCCGGTCACACGCCGAGCGACGTCTTGCATGGCGTCGAGATCGAGCCGGTTGGGCAAAATAGCGGCTCGGTGACGTTCCAGCGGATTGACCCGGTCTGATCCGTCCATGATCCGGTATTCGTAGCGCCTGGCCTCCGCAGAGAAGCGAGCATCGAATCCGGGTGGCGCTAGGGTTACGGCGTGGATGGCGACATCGGAGTCGGACCCGAGATAACGACCTAGGCGGCGGTGAATTTCGGCCGGTGCCATTGATGTGGTCACGTCGGCATGCGCCACCTGGCCACTGGCGTGAACCCCGGCATCGGTGCGCCCGGCTACGGTCAGGCGCACAACCGAGGGCGCGCGCAGAATCAGCCCCAGTGCTTCTTCAAGCACGCCCTGTACCGTGCGGTGATTCGGCTGGATGCCCCAGCCGGCAAAGTTCGTGCCGTCATAGGCGATATCCAAACGGATGCGCGTGGCGGTGGCACTCTTCATGATGCCAAAAGTCTATGGCCGGCAAACCAGAAGACCCCCGCCGGCTGGGCGAGGGTCTTGCGGGGCGCAGTGCGCACGTTATTCTTTGTCAGCCTCAGCGGCAGGTGCTTCTTCAGCAGGAGCCTCTTCAGTAGCCTCAGCAGCAGGTGCTTCCTCGGCAGGAGCTTCCTCGGCAGGTGCTTCAGCAGCAGCGGCCTCGGCAACGGGTGCCTCCTGTGTCGGTGCTTCTGCCGTCGCCTCAGCAGTGGTCTCAGTGAGGTCATCAACGATGCCGTCGGTCACCACGAGCTCTTCTGACGGCGCCTCAGCGACAGCAGCAGCCGGAGCGGCGGCCTTGGGTGCATCTTGCACAGCCTTGGCCGCAGCGGCCTTCTTGGCCGACACGGGCTTCTTCACAACGGGCTCGAGCACGAGCTCGATGGCGGCCATGGGGGCGTTGTCACCCTTGCGGTAGCCGAGCTTGGTGATACGCGTATAACCGCCCTCACGCTCGTTCATCTGGGGCGCAATCTCGGTGAAGAGAATGTGCACGGCCTCTTTGTTGTTGCGCAAGACCTGAATCACGCGACGGCGGGCGTGCAGATCGCCACGCTTGGCAAACGTCACCAGACGCTCGGCTAGCGGACGAAGACGCTTGGCCTTTGTCTCAGTGGTTTGGATGGACTTGTGGGTGAACAGGGCCGCGGCAAGGTTCGCGAGCATGAGGCGCTCGTGAGCCGGGCCGCCACCGAGACGGGGACCTTTAGTAGGTGCAGGCATTTTTTCTTTCTCCGTTTAACAGTGATGACAGAATCTCAGCGCGAAGCCTAGATCTGTTCCTCGTCGTCGTATCCACCGTAGAAGTGGGCACCGTCGAATCCAGGAACCGAATCCTTGAGTGACAGTCCCATTTCAATGAGCTTGTCGCGAACCTCGTCGACCGATTTCTGGCCGAAGTTGCGAATGTTCATGAGCTGGTGCTCCGAGAGAGCCACGAGTTCGCTAATCGTGTTGATTCCCTCGCGCTTGAGGCAGTTGTACGAACGAACCGACAGGTCCATGTCTTCAATCGGAATCTGCAGCTCTGAAGTCGTGATGGCGTCAACCGGAGCCGGGCCAATCTCAATGCCCTCAGCGGCCGAGTTGAGTTCGCGGGCCAGACCGAACAGCTCGGTCAGTGTGCGACCGGCCGACGCCATGGCGTCGCGGGGGGTGATTGCCGGCTTGGTCTCAACGTCAACGACGAGACGGTCGAAGTCAGTGCGCTCTCCGGCACGGGTCGCCTCAACGCGGTAGGTCACCTTGAGCACGGGCGAGTAGATCGAGTCAACCGGCATTTGCCCGGCCTCGGAATACTCGTTGCGGTTTTGCTCAGACGAGACATAGCCACGACCGCGCTCAATGATGAGCTCGAGGTCAAACTTTGCCTTGTCGTTGAGCGTGGCGATAACCAGGTCAGGATTGTGAATCTCAACACCCGCGGGCGCCGTGATGTTGGCGGCCGTGACCACTCCTGCGCCGTTCTTGCTCAGGCGAACCGTGATGGGTTCGTCGTGCTCGCTCGACACAACAATCGACTTGATGTTGAGAATGATTTCGGTGACGTCCTCTTTGGCACCCGGAATGGTGCTGAAGGGGTGCTGCACACCATCCAGACGAATGCTGGTGACCGCTGCGCCAGGAATCGACGACAGCAGGGTGCGGCGCAGAGAGTTACCCAGGGTGTATCCAAATCCTGGTTCAAGCGGCTCGATAATGAACCGCGAACGGAACTCCGAGATGGTCTCTTCGACAAGCGTGGGGCGCTGTGCAATGAGCACTGTGTATTCCTTTCGGCCAAGTGTCCGATATATGACACTTCCGTGCGTGATTATTTAATTGTGAATGGGGGTACCGTGAGGCGAAAAACTAGACGCGGCGACGCTTGGGCGGACGGCAGCCGTTGTGCGCTTGAGGCGTCACATCGCTGATCGAACCAACCTCAAGACCGGCGGCCTGCAGTGAACGGATTGCCGTCTCGCGACCGGAACCCGGTCCTTTGACGAAGACGTCGACCTTCTTCATGCCGTGCTCCTGCGCCTGACGGGCGGCCGACTCTGCGGCCATCTGTGCGGCGTAGGGAGTCGACTTGCGTGAGCCCTTGAAGCCCACACCACCGGACGAAGCCCAGCTGATGACAGCACCGGTCGTGTCGGTAATCGACACGATGGTGTTGTTGAAGGTCGACTTGATGTGGGCCTGACCCACGGCAATGTTTTTCTTGTCTTTTTTGCGCGGCTTGCGCACTGCGGACTTTGGTGTAGCCATTTGCTTCTCCTAAAACCTGTTCTGAATGAAGGCGAGCCCTGCGGCTACTTGGCCTTCTTCTTTCCGGCAACGGTGCGCTTGGGGCCCTTGCGCGTGCGGGCGTTGGTTTTGGTGCGCTGACCGCGAACGGGCAAGCCCTTGCGGTGGCGAATTCCCTCGTAGCTACCGATCTCAACCTTGCGGCGAATGTCGGCAGCAACCTCGCGCCGAAGGTCACCCTCGACGCGGAAGGTTGCTTCGATGTAATCACGAAGCGCGATGAGCTGTTCGTCTGACAGATCCTTGACGCGGATGTCGGGACTAATGCCGGTGTCAACGAGCGTCTTCTTCGCTCGCGTGCGGCCGACGCCGTAAATGTAGGTAAGGGCGACTTCAACGCGCTTGTCGCGTGGAATGTCAACTCCGGCGAGACGTGCCATGGTGGCTTCTCCTGTTGTTTATCAGAGGTGTGGAGCACATCCGGTGCCTGGGCCTCTGTCCCAAGGTGTCCTTCGCTCGCGCGAAATCGTGGATGTACTTTTTCTTTTATTTAGTTGGCGTGACGTTTATTGGGTTCTGAGAATGTGGGGATTAGCCTTGGCGCTGTTTGTGACGTGGGTTCTCACAAATGACCATGACGCGTCCGTGGCGACGAATGACCTTGCACTTATCGCAGATTTTCTTGACGCTGGGGTTTACCTTCATGATGTTTCCTTTTCGCTGTCCTCGTACCCTCGCGCAGGCGGGGGCCGTTACTTTGCAGTTGCTCAGGCGGGCCGGGGCCTACTTGTAGCGATAGACAATGCGTCCGCGGGTGAGGTCGTAGGGACTCAGCTCTACGATGACCTTGTCCTCGGGGAGGATTCGGATGTAGTGCTGGCGCATCTTGCCCGAAATGTGGGCAAGAACCTTATGGCCGTTGGTCAACTCCACGCGGAACATGGCGTTGGGCAGCGCTTCGACAACCGAGCCTTCGATCTCGATGACGCCGTCTTTCTTGGCCATAGCCTCACTTCGTTACGTTGTCTGTTCTGGTCGTGCGCACCCGCAGGTTTGCGGGCGTGAGTGCCTCGTGACACGCCGACAGGCATGACAAAAGACACCAAGAGTCAATACTACGTGCTATGTGAGTGGTGCGCCAATCGAGGTGCGCACGAAGGGGCCCACACTAGGCCGGACGCACGGGCGTCACGCCCCACGGGGCGAGATCTGCGGCCCCACCGTCGACGGCTGTGGTGACCCAAATTCCGTCGGCGTGCACCGCAACGGTGTGTTCCCAGTGGCAGGCCGACAGTCCATCGACAGTCGAGACCGTCCACCCATCGTCGAGCACCTTGGTCTCGGGGCTTCCCCAGGTCACCATGGGCTCGATGGCGACCACCAGGCCGGGCTTGACATCCGGGCCTTTGCCCTTCACGCGGTAGTTATAGACGGGCGGATCCTCGTGCATCGACCGCCCAATTCCGTGCCCGACATATTCGGTCAGAATGCCAAAATCGTGACCGAGTCGGCGCCCCTCGTCTTCGATGTGACCCTCGATGGCATCGCCCAGTTCGTTGAGATGCCGAGCGCTCGCCAAGCGGGCGATGCCGGCCCAGAGCGATCCACGCGTAACGGCAGAGAGCGTCTCGCGGTCCGTCACGAGGTCGGGCCGCGATGTGTCGGGAATCACCACGGTCATCGCCGCGTCCCCGTTCCAGCCGCCAAGAATTGCTCCGGCGTCGATCGACACAATGTCGCCGGGCGCCAGCTTTCGCTCGGTCGGAATTCCGTGCACCACCTCGTCATTGACCGACGCACACACCGTGTGGCGATAGCCGGGAACGAGCTTGAAGTTCGACGCGCCGCCCCACTTCACAATGGCACGCTCTGCTGCGGCGTCAACGGCGAGCGTCGAAACTCCGGCAGCAATGGTCTTGCGGGCAGCGTCGAGTGCAGCCGCCGTAGCAAGTCCGGGTTCGATCATCTGCCGTATGTCATCGGCGGACTTGTAAAAGGTGTGACGAGCGAACACGCGGATCAGGCGCTTGCGAGACCGCGACCGGCGAGGGCGCTGACGATTCGATCCGTCACGTTGTCGACGGCACCGAGGGCATCAACGCGAACCACCAGATTGCGTTCGTCAAAGAGTTTGATGAGCGGGGCCGTTTGTTCTGTGTAGACGCTCATTCGGTGACGAATAATCTCTTCGGTGTCGTCGACCCGACCCTGTTCGATGGCCCGCTTCATCAGCCGCGCCACCACGTCTTCGATATCGGCCTCGAGCAAAACGACCACGTCGAGAGCATGTCCGTCCTTGCCGAGACTGCGATCGAGTTCGTTCACCTGCTCGATGGTGCGCGGGTAGCCGTCGAGCAAAAATCCCTCTGCGGCGTCAGGTTCGCTCAGGCGATGGGCAACAATTTCGTTGGTCAGGTCATCCGGCACGTACTCGCCCTTGGCCATGATTGCCTTGACCTTGATGCCCAGTGGGGTCTCGTTAGCCACATTGGTGCGAAAGATGTCACCGGTCGAGATTGCGGGAATGCCCAGCGTGTCGGAAAGAATCGCAGCCTGCGTACCCTTACCGGCGCCCGGGGGGCCGACGAGGAGCAGTCGGGTCACTTGAGAAGGCCCTCGTAGTGACGCTGTTGAAGTTGCGAGTCAATCTGCTTGACCGTCTCGAGTCCGACACCAACAATAATCAGAATCGACGTACCGCCGAAGGGGAAGTTGGAGTTGGCGCCGAGCAGGCCCAGGGCGATGAGCGGTATGAGGGCGACCAGGCCGAGGTAGAGCGATCCCGGAAGCGTAATGCGCGTCAGCACGTAGTTGAGATATTCCGCCGTCGGTCGACCGGCACGAATACCGGGGATGAAGCCGCCGTACTGCTTCATGTTGTCGGCTACCTCTTCGGGGTTGAACGTGATGGCCACATAGAAGTAGGTAAATCCAACGATGAGCAAGAAGAACAGCAGCATGTAAATCGGGCTGTCACCGCGGGTCAGGTTGTTGGTAATCCAGGTCACCCACTCGGCGGCCGGCTTGCCCGCTGACGGCTGATTGAACTGGGCAATCAGAGCAGGCAGGTAGAGCAGGGACGAGGCAAAGATGACGGGAATAACGCCGGCCATGTTGACCTTGAGCGGTATATACGTGTTGTTTCCGCCGTAGGTTCGCCGCCCGACGATGCGTTTGGCGTATTGCACCGGAATGCGCCGCTGGGATTGCTCAACGAACACGATGAGCCCGACGATGACCAGGCCCACGGCGAGAACAATCAGGAAGGTGTTGATTCCCTTGCTCTGGAAGATGGCCCCCATGGACTGCGGGAACTGAGATGCGATCGACATGAAAATAAGCAGCGACATGCCGTTACCGATGCCGCGCTCGGTGATGAGCTCGGCCATCCACATGATGAGGCCGGTGCCCGCGGTCATCGTGATGACCATGAGGAGAATGGCGTACCACGCCTCGTTGGTCAGCAACTGCGCACAGGCTGGCTCTGACGAACTACCAAAGAGAGCGCCGCTTCGCGCCACCGTGATCAGCGTGGTGGACTGCAGAACACCCAGAGCAATGGTGAGGTAGCGCGTGTACTGGGTGAGCTTGCTCTGACCCGCCTGACCCTCTTTGTGCAGATTTTCAAAGTGAGGAATCACCACACGCAGCAACTGGATGATGATCGACGCCGTGATGTAGGGCATGATGCCCAGGGCGAAAATCGACAGCTGCAGCAGCGCGCCACCAGAGAAGAGGTTGACCAGCTCGTAGAGCCCCGACGTGTTCTGGTTTGCGGCCAGACACTGCTGAACGTTCGAGAAATCTACGAACGGGCTGGGGATGAAAGAGCCCAGACGGAACAGCACGACGATACCCAGCGTGAACGCAAGCTTGCGTCGCAGGTCTGGCGTGCGGAAAATCCGTCCAATGGCGCTAAACACGATTTTTCTCCGGTTTCGAGCGTAGGGGGTTCGGGGTTAAGAGACAGAGCCGCCAGCGGCGACGATCTTCTGCTCAGCCGAGCTCGAGACCTTGTCGACGGTGACATTGAGTTTAACCGCAATGTCTCCTGTTCCGAGAACCTTAACCTTCTCGTTCTTGCGAACGGCGCCCTTTGACACGAGGTCGGTAATGGTGACTTCTCCGCCCGAGGGATAGAGTTCGGCCAACTTCTCGAGGTTCACGACCTGATATTCAACGCGGAAGGGGTTCTTGAATCCGCGCAGTTTCGGGGTGCGCATGTGCAGCGGCATCTGACCACCCTCGAAACCGATCCTGACCTGATAGCGCGCCTTCGTGCCCTTAGTTCCACGACCCGCGGTCTTACCCTTCGAGCCCTCACCGCGGCCTACGCGCGTGCGCGGCTTCTTGGATCCGGCGGCCGGGCGCAAGTGGTGCACCTTGATGACCTGCTCACGCTTTTCGACAACGGGCTTCTTGGCCTTGGGGATGGGGGTTTTGGGCGCGGCCGCCTTGGGTGCGGCGACCTTGGGCGTCGAGGCCTCGGGTGAAGCAGCCTTGCTTTCAGCGGCCTTCGCACTCGCCGCCGGTGCCGATTCGGCCTTCGGGGCAGCAGCCTGGGCCGTTGCCGGCTTAGCAGCGGCTTTAGGGGCGACGGCCTTTTCGGTGGCGGGCTTGGCAGCAGCAGCCTTTTCGGTAGCCGGCTTGGCCGCAGCAGCCTTGGCCGTTGCGGGCTTAGCGGCAGCAGCCTTAGCCGTTGCGGGCTTAGCGGCAGCCTTTTCGGTAGCCGGCTTAGCGGCAGCCGCCTTGGGGGCAGCCGCCTTCGCAGCGGGCTTCTTTTCTTCAGCCATTAGTCAATCTCCTCGACCTTCACCAGGTGAGCCACGGTACGCACATAGCCGCGGTTTACCGGGCTATCTTCTTTGACGACAATGTCGCCAATGCGCTTGAGGCCCAAGCTACGAAGTGTCTCGCGCTGGTTTCGTTTTTCGCTAATTTCGGACTTGGTCTGTGTGATCTTGAGACGGGCGGCCATTAGACACCTGCCTTTGCTGCGGCCTTGTCGGCCGCCGCTGAAGCCTTCGCGGCATCTTTCGCAGCCGCCAGTGCCTCAGCCTCGGCGCGTACCAGGCGAGCTGGAGCAACCTGGTCAAAGTCAAGACCACGACGCGCGGCCACGGCACGGGGCTCTTCGAGTTGCTGAAGTGCGGCAACGGTCGCGTGCACAATGTTGATGGTGTTCGACGAACCCAACGACTTGCTCAGCACGTCGTGAATACCCGCGCACTCGAGCACCGCACGAACCGGACCGCCGGCGATAACGCCGGTACCAGCTGCGGCGGGACGCAGTAAAACAACGCCCGCGGCGGCCTCGCCCTGAACGGGATGGGGAATGGTGACTCCCACGCGCGGAACCCGGAAGAAGTTCTTCTTCGCGTCTTCAACGCCCTTCGAGATGGCGAGCGGAACCTCACGCGCCTTGCCGTAACCGACGCCGACCATGCCGTTACCGTCTCCAACCACAACCAGCGCGGTGAAGCTGAAGCGACGACCACCCTTGACGACCTTAGAAACACGGTTGATGGTCACAACGCGCTCGAGAAACTGACTCTTATCGGCATCGCGATCGCGGCTGTTACGCCCCTGGTTGGGGTTGCGCTCACGCGAACCACGACGGGCCTCACGAGGCTCGTTACGGTTATCTGACGTATCGGCGCTCGCGGTCGCTTCGGCAACAGCCTCAACAACTTCGACAGCCTCCACGACCTCAGTGGCCTCAACAACTTCTTCGGACTCGACGACAGCAGCTTCTTCGGCCGCTCCTGAATCCTTAATTTCTTCGCTCACAAGCTCAGTCCTCCCTCTCGGGCACCTTCGGCAATCGCGGCAACGCGACCGGCGTATTTGTTTCCACCGCGGTCAAAGACCACGGCCTCGATACCGGCCTTCTTGGCGCGCTCGGCAACGAGCTCACCGACCTTTTTTGCCTTCGCGGTCTTGTCACCGCTGAAGGAACGCATGTCGGCCTCAAGGGTTGACGCCGATGCCAGGGTATGACCCTTGGCATCGTCAACAACTTGAACGAACACGTGGCGGGCCGAACGGGTAACCACCAGACGGGGACGGCTTGCCGTGCCCTCAATCTTCTTGCGAAGTCGGGTGTGGCGACGATCCCGCGCTGCCGACTTGCTCTTTCCTCGGATTCCGAGTGCCATGGCTACTTACCAGCCTTTCCGGCCTTGCGGCGAACGTGTTCGCCTTCATAACGAATACCCTTGCCCTTATAGGGCTCAGGCTTGCGCAGCTTACGAATATTGGCAGCGACCTCACCGACAGCTTGCTTGTCGATGCCGCTGACAATGACCTTGTTCTGGCCCTCGACCTCAAAGGCGATGCCCGCAGGCGGATCTACCGTGATTGAGTGAGAATAGCCCAGGGCGAACTCGAGCGATGAACCCTTGGCGGCAACACGATAACCCGTGCCGACAACTTCGAGCCGCTTCGTGTATCCCTCGGTAACACCAATGATCTGGTTGTTAATCAGCGTGCGCGTGAGTCCGTGCAACGACCGCGACATGCGCTCGTCGTTGGGACGCGTCACCAAGACCTGGGTCTCGGCAATCGCAACCTCAATAGGGCTCGCCACGGTGAGCGACAGCTCACCCTTAGGCCCCTTGACGGTGACCAGGGCGTTGTCAACGGAAACCGTGACACCCGAAGGGATGTCAATCGGAAGACGACCAATACGTGACATGACCGGTTACCACACGTAGGCGAGAACTTCTCCGCCCACGCCCTTCTTCTCGGCCTCACGGTCGGTTAGCAGACCCGAGGAGGTGGACAGGATGGCAACGCCCAGCCCGCCGAGAACCTTGGGGATCTCGTTCGACTTTGCGTACACCCGAAGTCCCGGCTTCGATACGCGCTTGATGCCGACAATCGACGGCTCGCGGTTCGGGCCAAACTTGAGGTTCAGGGTGAGCGTCTTGCCCACGCGTGCATCGGCAACGTCCCAGCTCGAGATAAAGCCCTCACGTGTGAGGATCTCGGCAATGCCCGTCTTGAGCTTGCTGTGCGGCATCGACACCTGCTCATGGTGAGCGGTGTTGGCGTTGCGCAGTCTGGTCAGCATGTCTGCGACCGGATCTGTCATCGTCATCTCGTTTTTATCCTTTGTTCACCAGGTTTCGACTCCTTTGCAAGGGAGGCGACCTGTGGTGGTTGAGTATTTAGTTGTCTTCTTGGCTAACGGCTTGCTTGAACGGGAAGCCGAGTGCTGTCAATAGCGCACGGCCCTCGTCGTCTGACTTGGCCGTGGTGACGACGGTGATATCCATACCGCGCACTCGGTCAATCTTGTCTTGGTTGATCTCGTGAAACACAGACTGCTCAGTAAGGCCGAACGTGTAGTTTCCCGTTCCGTCAAACTGCTTGGGCGAAAGGCCGCGAAAGTCGCGGATGCGGGGAAGGGCGAGCGCCAAGAGGCGGTCCAAGAACTCCCACATGCGGTCACCGCGAAGCGTGACGTGAACACCGATGGGCTGACCCTCACGCAACTTGAACTGAGCGATCGACTTGCGTGCCTTGGTGATCATGGGCTTCTGACCGGTGATGGCCGTGATGTCGGCGATAGCGCCGTCAATCACCTTGCTATCGCGAGCGGCCTCACCCACACCCATGTTCACCACGATCTTGGTGAGCCCTGGAATCTGGTTCACGTTCGTGAAACCGAGTTCGGTGGCCAAAGCCGGCGAGATCTCGGTGCGGTACTTCTGCTTGAGGCGCGGCTGGATTTTGCCAGCGGCAGCGGCAGTAACAGTCATTACAGGTCCTTACCTGACTTCTTGGCGTAACGAACGCGCGAGGTCTTGACGACCCCGTTCTTCGTTATCTTTTCAACGCGAAAACCAACGCGCGTCGGCTTCTTGGTCTGGGGATCGACGATGGCGACGTTCGAGATATGAATCGGCGCCTCGACGGTCTCAATGCCACCGGTCTTCGTGCCGCGCTCGGTCTGGCCGACGCGGGAATGCTTGGTGACGAAGTTGATTCCTTCAACAATGACGCGATCGTGCTCAACAAGCACATCAATTACCTTGCCCTGCTTGCCGCGGTCACCGCCACGAGCCTGGCTCTTGCCACTGATGACCTGAACGAGGTCGCCCTTACGAATGTTCGCCATGGTTTAGATAACCTCCGGTGCGAGCGAAACGATTTTCATAAACTTCTTGTCGCGAAGTTCACGACCGACCGGCCCGAAGATGCGGGTGCCGCGAGGGTCACCGTCGGTCTTCAGCAGCACGGCCGCGTTCTCATCGAACTTGATGTACGAACCGTCGGCGCGACGCGTCGACTTGACCGTGCGAACCACGACCGCCTTGACTACGTCGCCCTTCTTGACGTTTCCGCCGGGGATGGCGTCTTTGACCGTGGCCACGATGACATCACCCAGGCCGGCGTAACGACGACCCGATCCACCAAGTACGCGGATGGTCAGCAGCTCCTTGGCGCCGGTGTTATCGGCAACCTTGATGCGAGATTCTTGCTGAATCACTTCTTTACTCCTCTAACAGGTAAGCCGAGGCTTACTTGGCCTTCTCGACGATTTCGACCAGACGCCAGCGCTTTGACGCGCTGAGCGGCCGGGTCTCGCTGATGACGACCAGGTCGCCAATTCCCGCGGTGTTCTGCTCATCGTGGGCCTTGACCTTCGAACTACGGCGCATGACCTTGCCGTAGAGGGGGTGCTTCACGCGGTCTTCAACCTCAACGACGATGGTCTTGTCCATCTTGTCGCTGGTGACATATCCCCGACGTACCTTGCGGTACCCGCGGGTCTCTGTCTCTGCTGCGGCCTTGGCCTTGGCGGTAGCCATTATTCGGTCTCCTCGGAGGTCTCGGCCGACGGTGCGTCGGCTTCAGCGGCAGCCTTCTTAGGGGCAGTCTTCGCGGCGGCCTTCGCCACAGGTGCGGCGACCACGGGAGTGGGGCGAATGCCCAACTCGCGCTCGCGAATCACCGTATAAATACGTGAGATATCGCGCTTGACGGCACGAAGACGTCCGTGGCTTTCCAGCTGGCCGGTGGCCGACTGAAAGCGCAGGTTGAACAGTTCTTCTTTCGCCTTGCGCAGTTCGTCGACCAGACGCTCGTTGTCAAAGGCGTCGAGATCAGTGGGGCGAAGTTCCTTAGACCCGATAGGCATTACGCGTCACCTTCCTCACGCTTGATGATGCGTGCCTTGAGGGGCAGCTTGTGAATAGCGCGCGTGAGTGCCTCACGTGCGACGGTTTCGTTGACACCGGCCAGCTCGAAGAGCACGCGACCGGGCTTGACGTTGGCAATCCACCACTCGGGTGATCCCTTGCCCGAACCCATGCGGGTTTCGGCAGGCTTCTTTGTGAGCGGACGGTCGGGGTAGATGTTGATCCACACCTTGCCGCCACGCTTGATGTGACGGGTCATCGCAATACGCGCAGATTCGATCTGGCGGTTGGTTACGTAGGCCGAGGTGAGGGCCTGAATGCCGAACTCACCAAACGTGACCTTGGTGCCACCGGTAGCGTGCCCCGTGCGACTGGGGTGGTGCTGCTTACGGTGCTTGACCTTACGGGGAATCAACATGATTAGCCTTCCGCTCCTACTGCTGCGACGGGAGCCGCGTCGGCACGAGGGCCACGGCGTCCGGCGGCACCGCGCTCGGGACGGACCGACTTCTGGTTGGCCTGTTCGCGCGCGAGTTCTTTGTTGGTGATTTCACCCTTGTAGATCCATACCTTCACGCCGATGCGGCCGAAGGTGGTCTTGGCTTCGTAGAAGCCGTAGTCGATGTTCGCGCGCAGCGTGTGCAGTGGTACTCGTCCCTCGCGGTAGAACTCCGAGCGACTCATTTCGGCACCACCCAGACGACCCGACACCTGGATGCGAACACCCTTCGCGCCGGCGCGCTGAGCACCCTGCAGCCCCTTGCGCATCGCGCGACGGAAAGCCACACGAGCCGAGAGCTGCTCGGCAATGCCTTGGGCCACCAGCTGGGCATCAAGCTCGGGGTTCTTTACCTCGAGGATGTTCAACTGGATCTGCTTATCGGTGAGCTTTTCGAGGTCGGCGCGAATACGCTCGGCCTCGGCGCCACGACGACCAATCACGATGCCCGGACGGGCGGTGTGAATGTCGACACGAACGCGGTCACGCGTGCGCTCAATCTCAATGCGCGACACGCCAGCGCGGTCGAGCGTCTCAGACAGCATCTTGCGAATCTTCACGTCTTCGGCAACGAAGTCAGAATAACGCTGACCCTTCTTCGTGCTGTCAGAGAACCAGCGCGACACGTGGTCGGTCGTGATTCCCAGGCGGAAGCCGTACGGGTTTACTTTCTGGCCCATTACTTGGCCTCCTTCTTCGAAGCGCTCACGGCAGCAGCCTGCGTCTCATCGGGCGTGGTGAGCACGACCGTGATGTGGCTGGTGCGCTTGAGAATCTTGAACGCACGACCCTGGGCTCGCGGTTGGAACCGCTTCAGGGTGGTGCCTTCATCAACAAAAGCGCGGGCGATGAACAGGTCTTGTTCATCGAGGTACTGGTTCGACGCGTCGGCCTTCACGCGGGCGTTGGCCATGGCCGAAGCGACGAGCTTGTAAATGGGCTCGCTCGCACCCTGAGGTGCAAACTTGAGAATGGCGAGAGCCTCGGTGGCTTGCTTGCCACGTATGAGGTCTACGACCCGGCGTGCCTTCTGCGGGGTCACGCGAATGTGGCGCACGCGGGCGACAGATTCAACCATGATGTCTTCTCCTTACGTCACCGCGGTTAGCGGCGACGACCCTTCTTGTCATCTTTGACGTGACCACGGAAGGTGCGGGTGGGGGCAAACTCACCGAGTTTGTGTCCCACCATGGTTTCGGTCACGAACACGGGGATGTGCTTACGGCCGTCGTGCACCGCGATGGTGTGGCCCAGCATGGCTGGCACGATCATCGAACGGCGCGACCAGGTCTTGATCACGTTCTTGGTCTTGGCCTCGTTCTGTGCAACAACCTTTTTGAGCAGGTGGTCGTCGACGAAGGGGCCCTTTTTGAGACTGCGTGGCATCTGCTTAAACTCCTACTAGCGCTTCTTGCCGGTCGAACGGCGGCGATCGATGAGCTTGTCGCTTTCTTTATTCTTGCGACGGGTGCGACCCTCTGATTGACCCCAGGGGCTTACTGGGTGGCGACCACCGGAGGTCTTACCCTCACCACCACCGTGCGGGTGGTCGACCGGGTTCATGGCGACACCACGCACGGTCGGGCGAACACCCTTCCAGCGCATGCGGCCGGCCTTTCCCCAGTTGATGTTGGACTGCTCGGCGTTACCCACCTCGCCGATGGTCGCGCGACAGCGCGCATCGACGTTGCGAATTTCGCCCGAGGGCAGTCGCAGCTGAGCGTAGGGGCCATCCTTGGCGACCAAGCGCACCGACGAACCAGCGGAACGGGCGAGCTTTGCTCCCCCACCCGGCTTGAGCTCAATGGCGTGGATGACCGTACCCGTGGGGATGTTGCGCAGCGGCAGGTTGTTACCGGGCTTGATGTCGGCACCGGCACCCGACTCGATGACGTCGCCCTGGTTGAGCTTGTTGGGGGCCAAGATGTAGCGCTTGGTTCCGTCAACGAAGTGAAGCAGCGCGATGCGGGCGGTGCGGTTGGGGTCGTACTCAATGTGAGCAACCTTGGCCAGCACGCCGTCTTTGTCGTTGCGACGAAAGTCGATCAGACGGTACTGGCGCTTGTGGCCACCACCGATGTGACGCGTTGTGATGCGTCCCTGGTTGTTGCGTCCGCCCGTCTTTGACAGGGGGCGCAGCAGCGACTTCTCGGGCGTCGACCGCGTAATTTCAGCAAAGTCGGCAACCGAAGATCCGCGACGACCGGGGGTCGTGGGCTTGTATTTACGAATAGCCATGATGTGTCCTTACCGGTCCCTTAGCCGACTGCCGTGAAGAAGTCGATCGAGCCCGACTTGAGCGTGACGATGGCGCGCTTGGTGTTCTTGCGCTTGCCCTCGCCGAACTTTGTGCGGCGCGTCTTGCCCTGACGGTTGAGTGTGTTAATCGAAGCAACCTTGACGTCAAAAATCTTCTCAATAGCGAGCTTGATTTCGGTCTTGTTCGAACGGGGGTCAACGATGAACGTGTACTTTCCCTGATCGATCAACGAGTAGCTCTTTTCAGAGACGACCGGCGAGATGATGACATCGCGTGGGTTCTTGTCTGCCGCGGTCATGCCGAGACCTCCTGCTTCTTCTTCTTGCTGTCGACAAACGCGGTGAGCGCGTCGGTGGTGAAGATGATGTCGTCACTGACCAAAACGTCATAGGCGTTGAGCTGATCGGCGAAGAGTGCGTGTACGCCTGGAATGTTGCGAACGCTCTTGATGGCGACGTCGTCGCCGCGAGCGCAAACAGCCAGCACATTGCGACCCGGCACGACCGTGCGGATCAGCGTGGCTGCCTTGGACGTCGAGGGCGCCTCGACCGCAAAACCGGCGACCGCGTGAATGCGGCTTCCGCGAGCGCGGTCAGAGAGAGCACCTAAGAGGGCCGCAGCAATCATTTTCTTGGGCGTGCGCTGCGCGTAGCTGCGCGGCGTTGGTCCGTGGACGATTCCACCACCGGTCATTTGGGGAGCGCGAATCGAGCCCTGACGAGCGCGACCGGTTCCCTTCTGCTTGAACGGCTTGCGACCGGCACCCGAAACTTCACCGCGGGTCTTGGTCTTGTGTGTGCCCTGGCGCGCAGCGGCAAGCTGGGCCACAACAACCTGGTGCAGAAGCGGCATGTTGGGCTCGACGTCGAACAGGTCAGCCGGCAAATCGAGCGAGCCCGACTTCGTGCCGGTGAGGTCGAACACGTCAATGGTTGTGTTAGCCATGGACTATGCCCCCTTCACAGCGTTGCGAACAAAAACGAGGCGACCCTTGGCTCCGGGCACGGCGCCCTTGACCAGGATCAAGTTCTTTTCGGCGTCAACGGCGTGTACCCGCAGGTTGAGAACCGTGACACGATCGCCACCCATGCGTCCGGCCATGCGCATGCCCTTGAACACGCGGCTGGGCGTGGACGAGGCACCGATAGAACCGGGCTTGCGGTGGTTACGGTGCGAACCGTGCGAAGCCGAGACACCCTTGAAGTTGTGGCGCTTCATGACGCCGGCGAAACCCTTGCCCTTGCTGGTGCCCACGACGTCGACCTTTTGGCCGGCTTCGAAGGTGCCATCCACGGTGAGTTCCTGACCCACGGCGTAAGACGAGGCATCATCTGTGCGCACCTCGGTGAGGTGGCGACGAGGAGTTACGCCCGCCTTGGTGAAGTGGCCCGTTGCGGGCTTATTCACCTTGCGGGGGTCGATAGCACCGGCGGCAATTTGGATTGCTGAGTAGCCATCCAGCTCGGGGGTGCGCAATTGAGTCACCACATTGGGGGTGACTTCGATGACGGTAACGGGAACGAGTTTGTTGTTTTCGTCCCACACCTGGGTCATGCCAAGCTTCTTGCCGAGCAGACCCTTAACGGTCTTATTCTGCGTAGACATGGCGATCCCTAAAGCTTAATCTCGATGTTGACATCGGCCGGAAGGTCCAGACGCATGAGCGAGTCGACGGCCTTCGGCGTGGGATCGATGATGTCGATCAGACGCTTGTGAGTGCGCATCTCAAAGTGCTCGCGGCTGTCTTTGTATTTGTGAGGCGAACGGATCACACAGATCACGTTTTTCTCGGTCGGAAGGGGCACGGGACCGATTACCGAAGCACCCGCACGGGTGACGGTGTCGACAATCTTGCGCGCCGAGGAGTCGATGACCTCATGGTCGTACGACTTAAGTCGAATGCGGATTTTTTGTCCCGCCATGTCTGACTCTTCTCTCTTAGATAGTTCGGCGTCTTACGGCTTCCAGACCGCATAGGACGCTGTGCTTTTGCACTCTCGTGAAACGCACCACTGTTCTGATATCAATACCTTGTCTCGTGCACGCAAGCGGGCACACCAATGTGGGCAAGCCCAGCTCGGCAACGAGATGTTGGCGGTGTTGCGCTGCCTGCGGCCTAACGAGATGCGAGCTCTTGCCCGACGTTATGCACTTTCATGACAGTGTCCACGCGCAAGGCGTGGAAATAGCAACCTCCCGAGTCTCCCACAGAAGTCAAGCATTTTGCAACCCGGGCGTGTCGGGTCAGCGGAACCCGATCCCGGAATCCTAGATCGACAAGGATTTGGCCCACCGTACGGCGACCTGCGCCTCGGTGGAAGAAACGTGCGTCGGGGAAAAGATAGGTTAGAGGCGGGGCAGATGCTGGGTCATTGAAGGGCAATAAGCGTGTCGAAACGTCGGCGACTTGTGGTGTGGCTTGCCGCCTATGGCGTGCGCATCGCCATGGTGATACTTCTGGTTGCTGTGGGCGGTGCCGTTTTAGGTTCATTACCCACCACGCACGTGACT
>WLNS01000059.1 GCA_009699665.1 Actinomycetota bacterium | reverse complement strand
ATCGGGCCCGTTCCACGGGTTTGTACTTGCGCCACTCGACCGCTGCGGCATAAGCGGCGGAAACCGCCATATCGATTTCGCGCGAACCGCCGAGCGGAATCGACGAGACCTCGTCACCCGTGACCGGGTTATGGGTGATGAATCGTTCTTCCGGGCCGCCCGCGACGGAGCGACCATCAATCCAGTGCTCGTAGTGCGTTGCCACAAAACCCTCACTCGTCATCTCGGGTCGATAGGCGCCGAGAAGGCGCCCATCGATTTATCCTAGTTTTCGTGATCCCGGTAAGGTGTCTGTCTCTCACCTGATGACAGGGTAATGAGCCTCGCTACTTCGTGGGAGTCGGCGTCGGAGTCGACTGTTCCGTGAGACCGGCCAGCTTCAGCAGGAAGTCCGAGAACTGCTGCGGGTAGAAGGCTCCGGTGTTGGGGTCTGTCGTGAAATTAAACTGAGTCCCGTTGACGATGACCGTGGGTGTGCCGCTGAACGTGATGTCCTTCGTGTTCGGCAGGGCCGTCGCTTGCTTCACCCGCGTTGTCGAAGCCTCCACCCACGCCTTGAAAGTCTCGTCGTCAATGCACTTACCAATCTCGTCTTTTCGCTGGATAGCCAGAGAGTCAATCAGCTTCTTTATTCCGGCGTTATCAAGACCCGGTGAATTTTCCGCCGGTTGATTGGCATACAGCGTCGAGTTGAAGCTCAAGAAGCTGTTGGGATCATACGTTGCGACACAGGCCGCCGCGTTTGCTGACCGCGAAGAATATCGGGTGCCCATAGACACACGATCAAGGATGGCTACGGGGTGGATCTCGACCGTCGCGGCACCACTGGCAACCCGTTCCTGAATAAGGGGATAGTCGGCCGAATCGAAGTTCTTACAGACCGGACATTGAAAGTCTTGATAGACGACGATATTCAGAAGATTCGGATCTTGCTTGGTTGTCGTGGGCTCACTTCCCGCGGGTAGGGCCTGATTGAGAACGGCTTCGATCTCACCGGTGGGCTGACCGCTGGCATCCAGCTTTGCCTGCAAGAGAATTCCGTCGCTCGCCATGTTGGCCGGGCGTGGACCGGGCTGAGGCACCGAGCCCCAGATGACAAGCCCAACAACCGCCGCAATAACAATGATGCCCGCGACAATGCCACCCTGAACGAGTCCTCTGCGTCGACGCTCACTCTTTTGGGCTTCGATGCGATGTTCACGCGCCTTTTCACGGGCTGATTCGCGTCGCTGGTTCTTTGTGGGACGGGGGCCGTTGGAACCGATAGTCATTCAACTACTCCAAAATACGTCAAGAAAAGTGACTTGCGCCTCGCAATAGGCACACTTTAGATAGTAGGCGTGAAGAGCCCGAAATGGCTAAACGAGGTCAGAGAATTCTCTGGTTCTTCACAGCGAGGCGACGTCATCGGCGGCCCCGTCGTTCCCGCTCTTCGTCCCTAAAGGGTCGAACGCACTCGGGCCACCTCGTAGAGCGCAACACTGGCGGCGATACCGGCGTTCAGTGATTCTGTGGCGGCGCTAATGGGGATCGACACGATGGCATCACACTTTTCGGCCACCAGCCGAGACAGGCCCGACCCTTCGCTGCCCACAACAATGAGCAGCGGGCGATCAGCCAAGGGCAGGTTGGGCAACAACGTGTCGCCCCCGCCGTCGAGGCCGATAACGAAGACGCCGGCCTTCTTGAGCTCGGTAATCGCTGCGGCAAGATTGCTGGCCATCGCGACTCGACACCGTGCCGCCGCGCCGGCAGACGTTTTCCACGCTGCCGCGGTGACCCCCACCGAACGACGCTGAGGCACAATCACTCCGTGCCCCCCGAAAGCCGCCGTCGATCGAATGATGGCGCCCAAATTGCGCGGATCGGTTACCCCATCGAGGGCGACGAGGAGAGGCGTCTGGTTTGCCGCCAGGGCACTCTCGAAGAGATCTCGCGGGTGCGCATATTCATACGCGGGCACCTTGATCATGATGCCCTGGTGCACAGTGTCGCTGCCCACCATGCGCTCAAGTTCCGGACGCATAATCTCGAGCACCGGAAGATTGCGCTTGTTGGCGATGCTGATGATTTCTCGCACGCGATCATCCATCTCAACTTTCGCCGCGACATACAGCGAAATAGCCGGAATTTTGGCCCTCAGGGCCTCAAGAACCGAGTTTCGGCCGGCGACAAACTCTGCCCCGTCAGAACTCGCTTTTGTGCGACCGCCGCCGCGCATTTCTGACGGTCGCGGTGAACGACCCTTTTCTGCGGCACGTTCGTCTCGAACCTTTCGCTTGCCGGCCGGGTGATACGAACGATCCTCTGCTTTCGGCGTTGGCCCGCGTCCCTCGAGAGCTTTACGACCGTGGCCGCCCGTGCCGACGGTAGGACCCTTAGACGATTTGCGCACGGCACCCGCACGCGTTGGACGATTAGCCATTGATGCTCCAGACGGCTCCGTGCGAGGTATCCTCAATCACAATTCCCGCGGCACCGAGGTCATCGCGTACGCGGTCAGAGGTGGAAAAATCCTTAGCCGCCCGTGCTGCCTCGCGCTCGACCAACAATCGATCGACAAGCGCACCGAGCGCCTTCTGTGCTGACGATGACGACGAGGTGGCCCACGCCGCACTGCGGGGGTTCAGCCCCAGCACGTCAAGCATGGCCACAACCTGTTGGCCCAGCGCAACGGCTTGCTGAGCGTCATCGGAATCCCAGGCGGTGTTTCCGGCGCGAACGGTCTCGTGAATCACGGCGAGGGCCGATGGCACGCCCAGATCATCGTTCATCCCCGCTACGAAGGCGTTCGGTAATTCACCAGCGGTGAGCGGTTTTTCCGCCAAGCGATCCGTTCGATCGAGGAACGATTCAATGCGTTCAAAAGCGGCTGCAGCTTCCGTCAGTGCTTCCGTGTGAAGCTCGAGGGTCGAACGATAGTGCGCCGAGCCGAGAAGGTAGCGCACGACGATGGGTCGCGCCTCGCTCAAGAGATCGGCAGCAAAAACAGAGTTGCCCAACGACTTGCTCATCTTTTGGCCGGCAATGGCAACGAGGCCATTGTGCAGCCAGTAGCGCGCAAAAGCATCGCCGACGGCCGATGACTGTGCGAGTTCGTTTTCGTGGTGTGGAAAGCGCAGGTCAAGTCCACCCCCGTGAATATCGAAAACCGGGCCCAAATAGTCCACAGCCATCGCCGAGCACTCGATGTGCCAGCCCGGACGGCCGGGCCCCCAGGGCGCGGGCCATGAAGCCGACGCTGGATCACCGGTTTTATGCCCCTTCCACAGGGCGAAATCACGGGGATTTCGCTTGCCCCGATCATCGGCTGCTTCGTCAGACTCCATGTCGTCGCCCAACTGGCGCGTCAGGGAACCGTAGTCGGGCCAACTCTCGGTCGCGAAGAACACATCGCCGGTTCCGTCATCGGCGGCATAGGCATGGCCGGCTTCGATGAGCCGAGAAATGAGGGTGATCATTTGCGTGACGTGACCGGTCGCTCGCGGTTCGTAGGTGGGGGGTCGCACACCCATGCGGGTATAGACCGCGTGAAATTCTCGCTCGGATCTCTGGGCGAGTGCCCGCCAGTCTTCGCCCGCCGCCGCCGCATTCACCAGCACTTTGTCATCGATATCCGTGATGTTTCGAACCAGAGTCACGCGGTTGCCGAGAACCTCGAGCCATCTCACGAGAACGTCGTAGGTCAGCGCACTACGCAGGTGCCCAACGTGCGGACTCGACTGCACGGTGGGGCCGCAGACGTAAATAGATACCTGACCCGCAACGAGGGGCACGAAGTCAGTGAGCTCGTGCGCTCGCGTATCAAAAAGTCTCAAGCCCACTGGTTCAGCCTACCCGCGCGAGACCGGTCGCTGTTTGAGCCCCACGGCAAGCTCAAACTCTCGCTGCGCTCGGCGGTTATAGAGCGACGCATCAAGCATGTACCCACGGGATGGCGTGGTCGCGAAGGTCGTCATAGCGCCAGCGAGGGCCTCAACGCTCTGTTCGGTAACCGTGATCGCTCCCGGCGGTAAGACTGAACCCACCGAGCCAAAGGCGACCGAAATGGCCGGAACACCCAGGACCGCTGATTCAAGAAGCACCATGGGCTGGCCCTCGTAGTCGCTTGACAGAACGAAACAGTCCGACCGTTTGAGAATGGCGAAGGGATTCGCTCGCTGTCCGGCAAGAATGACGCTCTCGGTCAAACCGCGCCCGGCAATGTCGCGCGCCAGGGCCTCTTTCAACGGCCCGTCCCCCACGATAATGAGCCGAGAATGCGGAAACGCGTCGTGGACCGAAGCAAAAGCGGCGATGAGCCGGGCTTGATTTTTTTCGGGCGAGAGTCGGCCAATAGTGACAAAGACGGGGCTGATCTTCTTGGATCGCCGATTCAACCAGCGAAGGTCTGGCTCACGGTCCGCCCCAGTTTGGCGAGCCGCCGGGTCCGCCGTTTGGCCGCCCTTTTTGCCCCCCGATAGCGCCGTTTTGGGCCCGGCCACGGAGACGGCCGCAAGCCTTCGAATCGTTTCGCCATCGATGCAATTAGATGCAAACTCAAACTTTTCTGCCGCAACATAGGTCTCGAGACGGGCTCGATTCACCTCGTTCAACGCCGCTGATACCGACACGAGGTGATCGAAGAAGGGATACAGGGTGAAGAGAGAAAAAATGTTTCGCTTCAGAAATTGGCGGCCGTCGACGGTTCGATGAGCATCGGCCCACATATCGTTGTGCAGCCAAATCGAGCGGCTTTTGCCTCGTCCGTGCAACATCAACATGGCCCAAAAAGGCGAATAACCACTGAAGTCAATCAGGCTCTCAAAATGTGCGTCGCCAAAACATCGCTCCCACTCGGTGCGCCACAGCTCCGCTTCCCAGGGTTCGTCGAGATGGTCGCGCACCTTCGTCTTAAAGTGCCGCAGATGCCGCCTCAGGTGCAGGGCTTTGCTGCCGTTCATGCCGCCGACCCTCGGAATCTGGCGGATATTCGGGTTGAGACTGCGGGTGCGAAAGAGGTGACGAACGGATTTACCCGACGGGTAAGTCACCGACACGTCATAGATATTGGTGTCAATCTCATTCAAGAGATTGAGGGCCGCAGATGTGATGCCGTTAGATTTCATGCCCCCGATGTGCAACAGCAGTCGTGGCTTCGTATTCCGAAAGTGCACTGTTCTCGAAGTCGCACCCAAAAATACTGCGTCGACGACTCTCTCGGTTGCCCGACCATCGTCCCACCGGCAGAAGCGGGCACGGCCCAGGCGCAGACGCCGCTTGTCGGCTGCCGTCATGCCCGCGGCTAACCGAGCGACCTCTGTGGCTGCTCGTCCCACCGAGGTAAAAACTGCTCCGGGTAATTCGGCGAGGTCAACGTAGAGTCCGCGTGACGCCGAGTATTCAGCGGCGTCGGGAGCAAAAAAGACAATGGGCTTTTCTCGGGGTAAATAATCAAAAAAGATTGACGAGAAGTCGGTGACCAGAAGGTCGACAATGCCCAAGAGTGCATTCGTGGGGATGCTGTTGGAAACAACCAGACCACGTAAATCAGGACGGTGCTTGGTGTAGCGATGCGCCTGCTGGTGAAGTTTGACGACAACCAACCATTTCTTGGCATCAAGCTTCGCGGCCAAAGCCGAACGCTGCTGCATAATCTCGTTGAGGTTATCCACGGGGCGCGAGAAAGAAGCTCCGCGCCACGTCGGGGCGAAAACAACCAATTGTCGGCCGGCGAGGTGAATTCCGGATTCCGCCAAGTCGGCCTCGACACCCGAGCGCTCAACATCAGAGAGAAAGCATCGGTCGATACGCGGATAACCCTCTTCGAGAATGGTCCCCTCAAATAATCCGTCGAGTTTGTAGGCGCTGGCGTACATCTGACGCGTCATGTGGCTGTTGGCCGAAAGCAGGAAGTCGGCGGCGAGAAAATTGCGCAGCGTATTAGCCGACTCAAGCGCACCGTTCGGCATGTCAAAGCCCATGCGCTTCAACGGCGTTCCATGCCAGGTATTGAGGTAAATCTGACCCTCACGTTTGCTGAACTGCGGGGGAAAGGTCGCGTTGTTAATCAGGTAACCCGCGGTTGCCACCGCCCGCCAATAACGCGCCGTTTCACGTTTTACGAACGTAACCCGCGGATGCGAGGCAAATTCGGACCGGAAACCCGCATAAGCGGTCGATGCGTCGAGAACCCAGATGTGTCTCAGGTGGGCGAAGTCCGCATGATCGACCAGGTGACGAAAGATAGCCTCTGGGTTACACAGGGCACCGTTACCGGCGAACGATTCATAGAGAACCGTGTCTTTACTTATCGGCCGCGACCGCCAAAATGCGTGACTCTCGGATGCGATGGCCCGAGGGAACCGTCGAACCATGTCTGCAATTCTGCTGACGATCATGCTTCGGCTGAGTCCCTTTCGCTTCACTTTTCAGAGTACCCGACCGCATGTACCCGACCCGACGCTGCCCGTAGGCTGACGCTATGGATGATCAGATTATTCCGCTCACAGGTCATGATTCGCCGCACGTTGATGGCACCGCCTATGTGGCGCCCGGCGCACGCGTGATTGGCAACGTAACCCTGAGCGCGCACGTTGGCATTTGGTTCAATGCCGTGCTTCGCGCCGACAGCGACGCGATCACCATTGGCGCTGGCTCCAATATTCAAGACAACGTCTCGTGCCACGGTGACCCCGGCTTTTCGTTGGTCGTGGGGCGAAACGTGTCGGTAGGTCACAACGCTGTGCTTCATGGGTGCACCATTGAAGACGATTGTCTGATTGGCATGGGGGCCATCGTGATGAATGGCGCCGTCGTGGGAGCCGGATCGCTGGTTGCCGCCGGGGCAATCGTGCTCGAGGGGCAACAGATTCCCGCCGGATCGCTGGTGGCTGGCGTGCCCGCCAAGGTTCGCCGTGCGCTCACGCCCGACGAACAGGCTGACATTCGCCGGAATGCCGAGAGCTACCGTGCCCGGATCGCGCTCTATCGGGCTACGTAAGCCCAGCCAGGCGATGGTGTGGTCAGCAAGTAGGCTGAAGCGCCATGTTTACGAAATATCGGGCCCTGCTGCCCGAAAATCCGGGACGCGCTGTTGCGCGCGTGGCACTGCCGGTCAGCCTCGAGTTTGTCCTTATTCTCAGCCTGCAATTTATCAATCAGGTGGTGGTCGCCGGGCTCGGCGATACGGCAGTGGCCGCCGTGGGTTTCGCGAACAGTATTAATCTCATCCCGCTCTTTGTCGTTGGCGCGCTGGGCATTTCGTCATCGATTCTCGTTGCGCGCGCGTATGGAGCGAAACGTGAAAAAGAGCTCAACAAGATTGTCTCGGTCGCCCTGTTTGTTGGCTCGGCAGTTGCCGTGGTCGTATCGCTCCCCGTCGTCATTTTTCCCGCCGAGGTCCTCCGGGCCTCCGGGGCCTCGGCGGATGTCATTGCCGCAGGCGCGCCCTACCTGGCCGTGCTCTTCTCGGGACTGATTGCCGGAATCCTCAGCTTTATTTTCAGCGGAATCCTGCGCTCGGCTAATCACGCCCGCAGTCCGATGGTCGCCACGCTGGTGACCGTTGTCGTCAATACTCCGCTGGCCATCATTCTCGTTTACGGCTGGGGGCCGATTCCCGCGCTCGGAATCGTCGGCGCTGCCTGGGCAACACTCGCCACGACGGTTATCAAGGTCGTCATCCTGTGCGTTCAAACCTTTGGTATTTTTCATATCGCGCGCTGGGAACTACCGCGACGCTGGCGTGAGTGGCGAAAGCTTCTCGCCGCCCACCTGACACTGGCGGCCCCGATGGGGCTCACCGAATTGTTCTGGACGGCCGGCGTCTTTCTCTACAACGTTGTCACCGAGCAGATTGGCGATGATGCTCTGGCATCCATACAGATCGTGCAAACAATGGCTGCCATCTTTGTTGTCGGCAGTTTGGGTCTGGCGAGCGCCATCACCGCACTCGTGGGACGTTCGGTCGGCGCCGGAAATGCCGCGGAAGCTCAGGCATGGGGCGGCTACATCAAACGCGTGGGCATCATCACGGGCATTATTTTTGCGATACTTTTCGCCGCGTCCGCGCTCGCTCTGTCTTTCTTATATCCACACTTGGCCCCGGTCGTCATCAGCTCTGCGGCGCTCGGCATCTGGATCAATGCGCTGCTACAGCCCTTCATCGT
>WLNS01000058.1 GCA_009699665.1 Actinomycetota bacterium | reverse complement strand
CGCCATCGACACCATCCCAGTAGGCCTTGCTGCTCAGGCTGTCGATGTGTGCACGCACGGCTTTGACGTGATCCTTCATGAGTTTGTCGCGCTGGGCCCCGTGTTCGCCGGCCGCGTTCGACGGAATCTGACTGGCCTCGAGGTAAGCGGTGAACGGCACTTTGGCATCGACCAAAATGGTGCGACCTCCGGGAAGACGAATGGTCATATCGGGGCGAATCTTGCCGCCCTCGGTGCTCGTCGTTTCTTGCGTCGAGAAGTCGACAAATTCGAGCAGGCCGGCCACCTCGACGATGCGCCGAAGTTGTGCCTCTCCCCACTGACCCTTGACGTTGTTAGAGCGCAGCGCACTGGCCAGCGACTCGGTAGTGGCGCGCAGTTCGTCACCCGCGCGCCGGCTGTCGACAAGCTGCTGGGTGATCAGCCCGTGCTGCTGTTTCTGCTCGTTCTCCATGGCGTTGACCTTGACGGTCATCTGATGCAGCACCTCTTTAATGGGTGTGAGCTCGGCCACCACGCGTGCGTCGCGCTGCTGTTGTTCAACGAGGTCAGCGTTTCGCTGCGCGAGGGCATCGATCTGGGCTTGACGCTCCATGCCGACGGCCTCGGCCTGGGCCAGCCGCACGCCCATCGCACCGTCGCCGTTCTGGGTGGCACGCGACCCGCGCACAATCCAGGCCACGAGAAAGCCCACGACCAGACCAACAACGAGTCCTATGAGAAGAGCAATGATATCCATGGGATTTAGTGTGTCACCGGCATGGGACACCGCGGGGTTGCCACGACCGGTTTGTTCCGCTCCAGCCGGTAGGTCCCACACGCTTCGGCGCGGGCGCGCCACACCGGCTAGATTCGTAGTACCCACACCAAGGAATCGATATGTCTGAACCTGCGCTCATTCCCCATTGGATCAACGGCGCCGCTGTGCCTAGCACCTCGGGCCGCACCGCACCCGTTTTTGATCCTGCCCTGGGCGTAGCGACCAAAAACGTGGGCCTCGCCAACCGCGCCGAAATCGACGCCGCCATTGCCGCGGCAACCGCCGCCTTTCCCGCCTGGCGTGACGCGTCGTTGGCTAAGCGCACCCAGGTCATGTTTGCCTTTCGCGAGTTGCTCAATGCGCGCAAGGGCGAGCTGGCCGAAATCATCACCAGCGAGCACGGCAAGGTGTTGTCGGATGCGCTCGGCGAAATTGCTCGCGGTCAAGAGGTCGTGGAGTTCGCGTGCGGTATTCAAGACCTACTCAAGGGCTTCTACTCCGAGAACGCATCCACCAACGTCGACGTGTACACGATTCGTCAGCCCATCGGAGTGGTGGGCGTCATCAGCCCGTTCAACTTTCCGGCAATGGTGCCGCTGTGGTTCGTGCCCGTGGCCATCGCCTCGGGTAACGCTGTGGTGCTTAAGCCCAGCGAGAAAGACCCCTCGGCAGCCATTTGGTTGGGCCAGATTCTCAAAGAGGCCGGCCTCCCCGACGGTATCTTCAACGTGCTGCAGGGCGATAAAGAGGCCGTCGATGGTCTGCTCACCCACCCCGATGTGGCCGCGGTCTCGTTCGTGGGTTCCACGCCCATCGCCAAGTACGTCTATGAGACGGGTGCCGCCAACGGCAAGCGCGTGCAGGCTCTGGGTGGCGCCAAGAACCACATGCTCGTATTGCCGGATGCCGACCTCGACCTGGTCGCCGACTCGGCCATCAACGCCGGGTTCGGTTCGGCGGGCGAGCGCTGCATGGCCATTTCGGTCGTGGTCGCTGTTGAGCCGGTGGCCGACGTGCTCATCGGCAAGCTCACCGAACGTATGGCTAAGTTGACAGTGGGTGACGGTCGTCGCTCGTGCGACATGGGGCCGCTCGTCACCGAGGCGCATCGCGACAAGGTTGCCGGCTACATCGACATTGCCACGAAAGACGGCGCCACCGTGGTGGTCGATGGCCGCGGCATCGAGGTCGACGGCGACCCCAACGGTTTCTGGCTCGGCCCCACGCTGCTCGACCGCGTGCCCACAACGTCGACGGTCTACACCGAAGAGATCTTTGGCCCGGTGCTGAGCATTGTGCGGGTGGCCAGCTATGACGAGGGTGTTGACCTGATCAACTCGGGTGCGTTCGGCAACGGAACGGCTATCTTCACCAACGACGGCGGTGCCGCTCGCCGTTTTCAGAACGAAATCCAAGTGGGCATGGTGGGCATCAACGTGCCGATTCCCGTACCCGTGGCCTACCACTCGTTTGGCGGCTGGAAGCAGTCGCTGTTCGGCGACACCAAGGTGCACGGCATCGAGGGTGTGCACTTCTATACGCGCGCCAAGGCGGTCACCAGCCGCTGGCTCGATCCCAGCCACGGCGGCATCAACCTCGGCTTTCCGCAGAACTAGTTCACGAGCAGCATGCGTCCCCAGTTCGACACGGCTTTTTGCGCCACGCTCGTCGTGCATAACGCCGTCAACAAGATTGATGCGCTCGATTCGGTGGCGCTCGCCTGCGATTCCGTGGTGAGCGATTCGGGCACTCCTCAGCCCTGGATCTCCCTCTCGGCTCACACATGGGTTGAGATGGAGATCCCTAAGTTTGGCGAGCCGCCACCCCTGGCCATCGACGTCTACAGCGATGTCAGCGACGACCACGCCAAGGTGCAGGCGCTCTGGGTTCTCGAGGCGCTGGAAACCTCAACGGTGTGGCGCGTTACGCCGGACTTCAGCGTCTAACGGGGAGATCCGATTCCGAGGAATGCCAGCATCGCGCGCTCGATTTTGCGCATGTCGCGGGTGCTGACAGCGCCAATCTTTCTCGAAAACTGTCGGCGGTGCAATGTGCTGATTTTGTCCACTTCGACGAAGCTCGTCACCGATGCCCCGGTCGAGGTGGAGACGTCAATCGGCACCCGGAGGGCGCTGATGTTGAGGTCGTGAGTGGTGAGTGGAAAGAACGTGAGCGAATCGAGTTCGGCAAAGGCATCGTCCTGAATGATCACGACGGGACGTGGCTTGCCGGCATACATTCCTCCTGCGGCAATCCAGATCTCGCCTCGCTTCACGACAGCGGTGCTTCCGATTCTTCAGACCCAAGAGGATTGATGCCGAACTGAGCCCAGTCAAAGTCCGGTTGGCTCGACACTAACTCCGCCTGCGCACCTTCCAACCAGGTGAACGTTTCTGAGCGGTTGGGATCGGCGTTGGCAATGGCGCACTGCTGACGAATATCGGCGAGATACGTCTCCGAGTTTCTATCGGGAACCCAGACCTGCACGAGTTTGAGCCCTTCGTTCATCTTGCGCCTCCGGTGTCTGCTCACTCTGTCACCACTAGTCATACTCAACATTGTTTCATGTAACAAATGTAACTGGCAAGCATGTTCGCACCTGAGTCATAAAGCGGGGTGTGAATAACGCCCGAACCTCCGCCGGTAGGCTTGACTCTCGTGGCTCTCACTATCGGAATCGTCGGTCTGCCCAACGTTGGCAAGTCCACCCTGTTCAACGCACTCACCAAGAACCAGGTGCTGGCGGCCAACTATCCGTTCGCCACAATCGAGCCCAACGTGGGTGTGGTCAACCTGCCGGATGAGCGCCTCAGCGTGCTCGCCGGCATCTTCGGTAGTGAGCGCATCCTGCCTGCGCCCGTTTCGTTCGTGGACATCGCCGGCATTGTGCGCGGCGCCAGTGTGGGGGAGGGCCTGGGCAACCAGTTCCTGGCCAACATCCGCGAGGCCGATGCCATCGCTCAGGTGGTGCGCGGATTCGTGGATCCCGATGTGGTGCACGTCGAGGGTGGCGTGAACCCGGCGAGCGACCTCGAGACCATCAACACCGAGTTGATTCTGGCCGACCTGCAAACTCTCGAGAAGGCGATCCCGCGCATCGAGAAGGAGGTCAAGGGCAAGAAGGCCGAGGCCGCCGCTCTCGAGACCGCGCTCGCCGCTCAGGCCGTGCTCAACGACGGCAAGCTTCTTTCGGTATCGGGTATCGACCTCGAGCCCATCAAGGAACTCGGCCTACTGACGGCCAAGCCGGTCATCTTCGTCTTCAACGTGGACGAGTCGGTGCTGGGCGATGCGGCCAAGCGCGCCGAGCTCGAAAAGCTGGTCGCTCCGGCCAAAGCGATCTTGCTCGACGCCAAGCTGGAGAGCGAGCTCATCGACCTCGACGAGGCGGATGCTCGCGAACTGTTGGCCTCGACCGGTCAGGACGAGTCCGGCCTCGACCAACTTGCCCGCATCGGCTTCACCACACTTGGTCTGCAGACCTACCTCACCGCCGGCCCCAAAGAAGCCCGCGCCTGGACCATCGGCAAGGGCTGGAAAGCCCCGCAGGCCGCCGGCGTCATCCACACCGACTTCGAAAAGGGCTTCATTAAGGCCGAGATAATCTCGTTTGCCGACCTCGTCGAGACCGGCTCGGTTGCCGAAGCCCGCGCCAAGGGCAAGGCCCGCATGGAGGGCAAGGACTACGTCATGCAAGACGGCGATGTGGTCGAGTTCCGCTTCAACAACTAGCCGCACTTGCGCGGGTGCGCTCGCGCTCGTTGTTGTGCGCCGCCGACTTGCACGCAAATAAGACCACACGCGGCTCGCGGACTGAGCCACAAAAGGGAAATCCCCCGGACCACTGTGGCCCGGGGGATTTTCTCTGCGGGAGCCTCTACTTGATGAGCCCCTTGGAAACCAGCCAGTCACGGGCAATAACCGCGGCCGAAAGCTTCTCGTCGACGCTGCGCACATTCATGGCGACCAAATCATCCGCGGTCATCGCTGCGGATACGGCATCGATCAGTTTGCGGGCGTCTGCCGTAACCTTCTCCGAGGCGATCGGCACGACGTTAGAGGCCAAGAACAGACCCTTCGGGTCGCTCAGCGTGACAAGACCCAATTGCTGGATGCGCGGGTCGGCACTGTAGACGTTGGCCATGTTCACGATTCCGGCAACGAGCGAGTCGACCGTGGTGTCACCCGTCGCTTGGAACGACACGGTCACGCCGTACTTCTCGAGCAAACCGGTGGGTCCGTAGGGGCGCTCGGCCAGTTCAGGAGCACCACCGAGGATGAGTCCGTCGACCGTGGCGAGGTCAGCGATGGATTCGAGCTTGTTCTTCGACGCGAATTCCTTCGTCACGTTGTAAGAATCCTGGTCGGTTGCCGGTGACATGGTCAGTGCGGTCAGTCCGGCAGGGAGCGACTTCGCGAGAGCTGCGTAGACGTCGTCCGCAGCGGTTTCGGTTGCATCGGGAACAAAGAACTGCAGCAGGTTGCCCGTGTACTCGGGAAAGAGGTCGATTTCGCCGGCCTCGAGTGCGGGAACGTAGACATCGCGCTGACCCAGCGAGAACTGGCGGTCAACGGTGTACCCGGCGTTTTCGAGCACGAGCGCGTACGTCTCGGCAATGATTTCGTTCGAGTAGTAAGCCTGCGACCCAATCACAATGGGTTCTGCTGAGGGGGTGCTGGCGGTCGCGCAACCGGCAACGCCTAGGACGGCGCCGATGCTGAGCGCGATGGCAGTAATTCGTGTGAGCTTCATGGTTTCTCCAACCTTTTTGGTGCTACCAATCTAGCCTCCGCCAGCCGCTGCCCTAAACCGATGAGTTGTTCACCTGTAATGGTGATGACGATGATGACGACGGCGCTCACGGTCACCTGCGCGAAATTACGCAGGGCCAATCCTTGAATGATTCCGAACCCGAGACCGCCCAGACCCACGAGTGGCGCGAGCACCACAGTCGACACCACCTGAATGAAGGCGATGCGAAATCCGCCGATCAGCGACGGGCTTGCAAGGGGCAATTCCACATGCCGCACGAGTTGCCGAGTTGTCATGCCTTGAGCGGTTGCCGAGTCCCGGATCCCCGGCGTAATCGTGGTCACGCCGGAATAGGCCCCGGCGATGAGGGGCGGGAGTGCGATGAGCGCCAACGCCAAAACGACAGACAATTCGCGAAACTGCACCCCCAAAAGAAGCACCAGCGCGAAGAGCAGTCCCATCGTGGGAATGGCCCGTGACAGTGAGCCGAGACCGATGACGAAGAATGTGCCGCGACCCGTATGTCCGATGAACATTCCGAGGGGGATGGCGATCAGTGCGGCGACAAGAAGTGACACCACGGTGAGCAGCAGATGCTCGGCGAGCAGATTCCACAACCCGTATCGGCCCGTCCACGTTCCCTCCGCACACAGCCACGCGCCGAGCTCGCCAAAATTACACACGGTTCACCTTCGCGTTCCGCCACGGCGTCATCAGTCGCCCGACCAGCCACAGCCCCGCATCCAACGCGAGCGCGATCACGCAGACCGCGACAATTCCCGAAATGATTTCCTCGGGAATCTTGCGCTGGAAGCCGTCGAGAAAGAGATAGCCGAGGTCGCGCACACCGACGACGGCTCCAATCGTCGCGATAGAGATGGTGCTTGCCGAGGCGACCCGCAAGCCGGCGATGAGTCCGGGTACGGCCAGGGGAAGTTCAACGTGCACAAAAAGCTGGCGCGAATTCATGCCCAGCGCCCGTGACGTGGTCAGCGTGGCAAGCGGAACCTGGCCAAACGCATCGCGCGCTGAGAAATACATGGACGTGATCACATACAGGGTGAGCGCGATCACCACGTTCGTCGGGCCGATGTAGGAGGTTCCGATGAGAGCAGGAAGGGCAACGAACAGCGCGAGCGACGGGATGGCGTAAATCGCGCCCAGCACGGTTCGCGTGGGGTTGACCAAGCGCCGAGGAATCACGCGCGCCAACAGAATCGCGAGAACGGCGCCGACGATGATCGGGCCGACCGAAATGCTCAGGTGCGTTACCGTCAGCCCGGCAATGAAGCTCGCGTTGGCGATGAACCACTCCATTAAAGGCCCAGCAGTTTTCGAACGAAGTCGTTCGCGGGCTTCGCCAATAATTCTGCCGGTGTCCCCGCCTGCTCGATGTGCCCACCGTTCGACAGCACAACCAACTGGTCGGCGATTTTTAGTGCCTCATGGCGGTCGTGCGTCACGAACACGATGGTGAGGCCGAGTTCGCGCTGTATGCGACAGAGCTCGTCTTGCAGATCTTCGCGCACGATGGGGTCAACCGCGCCGAAGGGTTCGTCCATGAGCAGGATGTTCGGCTTGGTCGCCAGCGCTCGCGCAACTCCCACACGCTGCTGCTGACCGCCAGACAACTGTTGCGGGAAACGCGCGAAAAATTGTTCATCGATGCCCACCATCGAGAGCATCTCGGTAGCGTTGCGTCGCGCGGTGGCAGTGTCTTGCCCGGCAATTCGTGCGATCAGTAGCACGTTATCGAGAACCGTCTTGTGGGGGAGCAAGCCGACTTCCTGCATGACGTAGCCGATGGATCTGCGCAGCTTCACAGCGTCCAACTCGGCCACATCAATCCCGTCGATGCTCACTGAGCCGGTGGTGGGCGTGACCATCTTGTTGACCATGCGGATCAGCGTGGTTTTTCCGGAACCCGACAGGCCCATCAATACCGTGATCTGTGCCGTGGGTGCGGTCAACGAGAAATCCGTCAGGGCAGCGGTGTCACCGTACTTTTTCGAAACGCGGTCAAACTCAATCATTCGAAGATCCGCGGAAGCGTCAGGCCTTGCTGACCTCGACGCCGCGCCAGAATGCCACGTGGTTAGCAATTTCCTTGGCCGCGTCTTTAGGCGTGCGATAAACCCACACGGCATCCTTATTCACATCGCCCTCAACAGTGAGGGAATAATAGTTCGCCTCACCCTTCCACGGGCAGGTTGACGTGGTGGGCGAATCGATGAGGTACTTGCTCTCGACGCTATCCATCGGAAAATACTGGTTGCCTTCGATTTCGATTGTCTTGTCGGACTTCGCGATGACCGCGCCGTTCCATTTCGCTACGTACATCGCTGCCTCCTCGGTGCGGGGTGAGAGCGTCTTGAGCTCACTGCTTCGAGCATACGGTCGCACGAGCTCTTACGTCTCACGAGGCTAGCCGCCGGGCTTGGGGGCGGGCTGCATGCCTGGGCCTTGACCTGGGCCTTGACCTGGTCCTTGACCTTGACCGGGACCTTGACCGGGAGCCCCACCCTGGCCTCCCTGCATGGGCGGCATGCGCTGAATCTGAGCCGCGTCAACGACGCCGTGGAAACAGCGAATGGACGAGGTCGCATCCGTCGTCAACGGAAGCACGTAGTGATAGATGCCCGTCGGAAACTCCGGCGTGGCCGAGAAGATGCCGTTGCACTCGTCGAGCTGGGTTGACGCCACTTCGACACCATTGATGTCGTAGGCACCGTAGATGGGGTATCCGTCGAGGGCGAGG
>WLNS01000057.1 GCA_009699665.1 Actinomycetota bacterium | reverse complement strand
TCAACACACCGGGACAGTATTTTTGGCCGGGCTGGGTGATTTTCGGCATGGGAGTGGGAGCGCTGTTTTTCGGCATCGATGCGTACCGAACGCGTGACCCGCGCATGATCACCACCGAGGCCATTGATGCCGAGGTCGAGCGACTCAAGGGTAAGAAGAAGCCCTAAGCGGATCTGCCTGAGTCCGGCGACGCGCCGCCGGACGGCGTGACGTCGTCGTCGAGGCTCGCTTTGGTGAGATCCGCATCGTCATCGTCGTCATCCGCGATTTCGCGCGGCTTGACATAGGGGTCTTCGTCGCCGGCATAGACGGCTGCCTGAGCCAGCCTTTCCACCTCGGCGTCGGCCGCCGCCGCTTTGGCGAGCAGGTCATCAATCGTTTTGGCGGACTCGGGCAGAGCATCCAGAATCACTTCGATGGTGGGCGTCAGGCGCACGGTCAGATTGCGACCCACCTCACCCCGGATACGGCCCGTGTTCGCCGTCAGAATTCGTGCCGCTTCGGCACGCTCCTCGTCACTGCCATAGACGGTGAAGAAGATTGACGCGTGTTGCAGGTCACCGGTCACCCGCACATCGGTGATGGTGACAAAACCGAGAGGCTCCTTGATGACGCCGCGCTCGAGCGCCTCGGCCACAATGACCTTGATGAGTTCTGCGAGTTTTCTGGCTCTACCGTGATCAACCATGCGTTATCCGTTGTGTGAGGAACAGTGCGAACGACGTGACAGGGGCACGCTGCAGATGGCGCGGCGTGCCCTCCCCCACGTCTAGACGCGCGGCTTTTCGACGAGTTCGATCGTCTCGATTTCGTCGCCGATCTGAATGTCGTTGAACTTACCCAGACCGATACCGCACTCGAAGTCCGTCTTAACTTCAGTGGCGTCGTCTTTGAACCGGCGCAGAGACTCAATCGCCAGGCCGTCGGCAAGAACGATACCCTCGCGAATAACTCGCGCCTTCGCGTTTCGGGTAATCGTGCCACTACGTACGATACATCCGGCGATATTTCCGAACTTGCTGGAACGGTAAATCTCGCGAATCTCGGCAACGCCCGACTGAACCTCTTCGAACTCGGGCTTGAGCATGCCCTTGAGCGAGTTTTCGATGTCTTCGAGCGCATTGTAAATAACCGAGTAGAAACGGATGTCGACGCCCTCACGAGCGGCGCGCTCGCGCGCCTTCGTGTCGGGACGAACGTTGAAGCCGATGATGACGGCGTTATCAACCGTGGCCAGGTTGACGTCACTCTCGGTGACGGCACCCACACCTCGGTGGATGATGCGCAACTGCACCGTGTCGTCAACATCAATCTTGAGCAGCGACTCTTCGAGGGCCTCAACGGCACCCGAGACATCACCCTTGATAATGAGGTTGAGCGACTCGACCTTGCCGTCTTCGAGGGCCTTGGTGAAGTCCTCAAGACTGATGCGCTTGCGCGCCTTAGCGAGCAGAGCATTACGCTCAACAGCCTCACGCTTTTCGGCGATTTGACGAGCCGTTCGGTCTTCTTCAGTGACCAAGAGCGTGTCGCCAGCCCGCGGCACACTCTGCAGACCCTGAATGGCAACAGGGCGCGAGGGCGTTGCCGCCTCGACAGGAACGCCGTGTTCATCGGTCATCGCGCGAACGCGACCATATGCGGTGCCGGCAACAATGGCGTCACCCACGCGAAGGGTTCCCGACTGAATGAGAACGGTCGCCACTGCGCCACGCCCCTTATCCAGCCGAGCCTCAATCGCAATACCGCGCGCAGCCTTGTTGGGATTCGCGCGCAGGTCGAGGCCGGCATCTGCCGTGAGCAACACGGCGTCAAGCAGCTGCGTGATGCCGGTGCCTTCCCGGGCCGAAACGTCGACAAACATGACGTCTCCGCCATACTCCTCGGCAACGAGGCCATACTCAGTGAGTTGCTGGCGCACCTTGGCCGGATTAGCGTCCGGCTTGTCGATCTTGTTCACCGCGACGACAATCGGCACGTTCGCCGCTTGCGCGTGGTTGAGAGCCTCAACCGTCTGGGGCATGATGCCGTCGTCCGCAGCGACCACCAGGATCGCGATGTCGGTGACCTGCGCGCCTCGCGCACGCATTGCCGTGAAGGCCTCGTGACCGGGGGTGTCAATAAAGGTGATGCGTCGATCGACGCCGTCGTGAGTGGCGTGCACCTGGTAGGCACCGATGTGCTGAGTGATGCCGCCCGCTTCGTCGCCCGCTACGTCTGTCTGACGAATGGCATCGAGCAAACGCGTCTTACCGTGATCTACGTGGCCCATGACGGTGACCACGGGTGGCCGAATCTCGAGGGTTGAATCGTCTTCGTCCTCGAGTTCGGCTTCGAGATCGATGTCGAAGCCTTCGAGGAGTTCTTTGTCTTCGTCTTCGGGGCTGACGATTTGGATTCTGAAGCCCAATTCGTCGCCCAAAATTTCAAAGGTGGCTGCATCGAGCGACTCGGTCGCTGTTGCCATTTCACCGAGGTGAAAGAGAACCGTGACCAAGTCTCCGGCACTGGCATTGATCTTCTCGGCAAAGTCCGCGAGAGATGCTCCGCGGCGCAGTCGAATGGCCGTCGTGCCATCGCCACGGGGAACCTTTACGCCACCGAGTGACGGGGCCTCACGTAATTCATACTCGGCACGTTTGGTCGCCTTCGACTTGCGCGACTTACTCTTGCCACCACCCTTACCGAACGCACCGGCCGTGCCACCGCCGGGACCACGTCCGCGACCGCCACCGCCGGGACGACCGGCAAATCCGGGACGACCGGGCGCACCACCGGGAGCACCCGCAGCACCGCCGGGACCACCGCCGAAACCGGGACGGGCTCCGCCGCCCTGGCCGGGTCGGGACGGACCACCGGCACGGGCCGGACGACCGAAGGTGCCACGTTCAGCCGGGGCGCCCTGACTGCCCGGACGGGGAGCCATGGGCCGAGGAATGTTTGAGGCGGCGGGGCGTGTGCCCATGCCCTGTGTCGACGCAAAAGGATTATTGCCCGGACGGGGACCCGCGGGGCGTGTGCCCATGCCCTGTGTCGACGCAAAAGGATTATTACCCGGACGAGCGCCATCGGGCTTGGGTGCTACACCGGCAACGGCGTCGCCATCGGATTCACTCGACACCGAGGGGGCGCTGGATTCGATCGCAGCAGAAACTTCTGGTTGACCTGGCTGATCGGTGGCCGCGTGAGTTTCGACGACCGAATCGGTCGCAGTCGAATCTGCCGGAGCCGCGGCTTTGGGCGCCTTAGCGGCGGGAGCCTTTGTCGACGCGGCAGGCACGGGCTTAAGGCCTTCGGCCTCAAGGGCAGCGCGCAACTTGCGGGCAACGGGAGGTTCAATCGTCGACGCGGACGTCTTGACGAATTCACCAATCTCTTTTAGCTTGGCGAGAGCCTTCTTCGAATCGATGCCATACTCGGCGGCGACCTCATGTACGCGTGGTTTTCCAGCCACAATTCTCCTGTCTTATGATCCACACCCATAAGACAGGGGGACCATTTCTAGCGGACGGTACTCATTTCGAGCCGCTCATTAGTTGTCCATTGCCATTCAGCCTTGTCGATAGTCGTGCTTTCACTCACGATCGTGGGTGAAAGATTTCCATTCGTTTTCCAGTCGAGACGTATCCAGTCTGTTCTGGCGAAGTGCTCGTGAAAAAGTTCGCCGTGTGATTGCCTGCTCGAGACACTGATGACTCGCATGCAACCACGCGCCTCGCCCGGGTGCTGACGCGGAGTGATCCACCTCGACACCGCCGCCAACGACAACAAGCCTCACGAGTGATGACCGATTATCTGTTGAACGACATCCGATGCACGTTCTAACAGCATTCATTCTACCCCCTTAGCGGTAGGACCTGTGTCGAGGTGCACCGACCGGGATGATCCGGCCCTAGGAATCCATCACGGAATCGGGCTGAACGTCGATTTTGGCTCCGGTGAGCTTGGCTGCCAGGCGTGCGTTTTGCCCGAGTTTGCCGATTGCGAGCGACAGCTGAAAATCGGGAACGAGAGCACGCACGGCCTTGAGATTGGCGTCAATCACGAACGCGCTGGTGACCTTCGCCGGCGAAAGAGCATTGGCGACGAATGTTGCCAAATCCGGCGAGTAATCGACGATGTCGATTTTTTCATCATTGAGTTCTTCGGTCACGGCACGAACCCGACGTCCGAGTTCACCAATACATGCGCCCTTGGCGTTCACGGCAGGGTCGTTCGCCTTGACCGCAATCTTGGTGCGATGACCTGGTTCACGCGCCAGCGAAACGATTTCAACGAGTCCATTGGCAATCTCGGGAACTTCGAGAGCGAACAGCTTGCGGATCAGTTGGGGGTGCGTGCGTGACACCGATACCTGAGGACCCTTATTTCCCTTGGACACCGATGTGACGTAAAACCGCATGCGCTTACCGTGCGTGTAAACCTCTGTGGGGACCTGCTCTTCGGGAACCATGATGGCCTCGACCGTGCCGAGGTCCACGTGAATCATGTGCGGATTTGAGGCCTGCTGAATCACACCGGCAACAATGTCGCCCTCTTTGCCCTTGAACTCTCCCAGCACGGCTTCATCGGCGATGTCGCGCATTCGCTGATTGATGACCTGCTTTGCGGCGTGTGCCGCGATGCGTCCAAAATCGTCCGGGGTCGCGACGGTTTCGCCCAACAGGGCGCCGTCGGCATCACGTTCAATCGCAAAAATGGTAACTACACCGGTCTTGCGGTCGAGTTCAACACGAGCCTCGGGAACTTCCTCGGGCTCGGCGCCAGGAACTTGCTCGACGTGCTTGTGATAGGCCGTCAAAATCGCCTGCTCGATGATGATGACCAACTCGTCGAAGGGGATGCCCTTTTCGGATTCCATGAGCTTCAAGACCCGTAAGTCGATATCCATGGCGGACTCCTCTATTCATACCTGCTTATGTTGTCCCACCCCGTCACGGTGAGGAAGTTCCAGCGTAACCGATGAAGACCGCGGGCGTTAAACGCGTGTCTACGCCTCAGCCGGCCGTGACGTACTCAATGACCTCGGCGACGGCAACCTGTGTGCGCTGATCCGTTCTGCGGTCCCACACCTCAACCACGCCGTCAGCCAGGCCTTTACCCACGATGAGGATGGTCGGGATACCGATAAGTTCCGCGTCTCCGAACTTGACGCCGGGTGAAACTTTTGGTCGATCGTCCAAGAGAACCTCTCGCCCCCGAGCTTCGAGTTCAGCTGACAATTGCGCCGCAACGGCAAAAACGTCGTCATCCTTGCCCGTGGCAATGACGTGGACATCGAACGGCGAGACATTTGCCGGCCAGATGATGCCCTTGTCGTCATTGTTCGTTTCGGCGATGACCGCCAAAATTCGGGTGACGCCAATTCCGTAGGACCCCATGGTCACCGTGACGAGCTTGCCGTCTTCGTCTTGCACCTTGAGTCCTAGGGCTTCTGCGTACTTTCGGCCAAGTTGAAAGACGTGACCAATTTCCATGCCGCGTGTGATGGCGACAGGGCCGGAGCCATCCGGTGCGGGGTCGCCGTCGCGCACGTCGGAACACTCGATGACACCATCGACAATGACGTCGCGACCAATCACGACGTTCACCGCATGCGTGTCAGCAGTGTTCGCTCCGCTGACCCACGCAGAACCGTCCACCACGCGCGGGTCGACAAAGTAGCGCAGTTTGCTCGATCCCTGCTGGCCCAGGAGTTGGCCCGCTTCCGACCACGGGCCGATGTAACCACGAATCAGATTCTTGTGCTTGGCAAAGTCGGCGTCAGTTGCGGGCTCGACTGTCGCCGGGCTCAGGGCAACCTCGACGCGACTGAGGTCAACCTCGCGGTCTCCCGGCAGACCAACAACGATAACTTCGCGCGTGCCATCAAGATGCGTGAGGGCGAGAACAACATTTTTGAGGGTGTCAGAGGCATGCCAGGCGCCAGCGTCACGCGGGAAAGAGGCATTGAGAAGCGACACGAGGCCGTCAATTGTGGTGGCGCCCGGCGTGCTGACGAGGTCTACAACAGGTTTGCCCACAATTGGTTCGCTCGGCGGAGCAACGGTTCGAAATGCTTCGACATTGGCGGCGTATCCCGCCGGCGTGCTCACGAACGAGTCCTCACCCACCTCTGTCGGGTGGAGGAACTCCTCGGAACGAGACCCACCCATGGCGCCGGCATCGGCTTGAACAATGACGTAGTCGAGTCCAAGTCGCGTGAAGATACGTTCATAGGCATCCCGTTGCGCCTGATAACTGATGGCCAGACCCTCATCCGTGACGTCAAAGGAATAGGCGTCTTTCATGGTGAACTCGCGGCCGCGAAGCAGACCTGCCCGAGGTCGAGCTTCATCGCGGTACTTGTCTTGAATCTGATACAGGCAGACGGGAAGATCTTTGTATGAGGTGTACAGGTCTTTTACCAGCAGCGTGAAGGCTTCCTCGTGGGTGGGGGCGAGAAGGTAGTCAGCATCCTTGCGATCCTTCAGCCGAAAAATGCCGTCCCCGTATTCGTCCCACCGGCCCGTGGCCTGGTAGGGCTCCTTGGGCAGCAGGGCGGGAAAGTGGACCTCTTGAGCCCCCGCCGCCGCCATCTCTTCGCGCACAATCTTTTCGACCTTGGCCTTCACCCGAAGGCCTAACGGCAACCAGGCGAAAATACCCGGTGCCTGGCGACGAATGTAGCCAGCACGCAGCAGCAAGCGGTGGCTGGTCACCTCGGCGTCGGCAGGGTCTTCGCGGAGGGTTCGCAGAAAGAGCTGAGACAGAAGGGTAGGCACGTTCTCAATGTTAGGCGGTTGCCGCCCGCCGGGCGCGCGTGCGGGCGACCACGACGGTGCTGACTGCGGCAATAGTCAACGCAATCGTTACCGAGTTGAGCGGCCCGTAGCCGATGGCGGCCAGCGTGAGGCCTGCCGCCGCCCCCGCTGCGGCACCGGTCAGGCTCATCAGCGTGTCGGACAAACCCTGAACCGTCGCACGGTCCTCGGGCGTCACAGATTCGGTGAGAAGTGCCGAGGCGGCCACCGTCGAAGCAGACCAGCCCACACCGAGAAGCACCATCGACACAACGACGGCCGTCATCTCGCCCGGCGCCAGCGCGTTAATCACGAGTGCCGCGATCAGCACAAGGTGCCCGAAGACAATCACGGCGATGCGGCCCCAACGGTCGGCCAGCCAGCCGAAAAGCGGAGAAAGGGCATACATGCCGGCCGTGTGCAGACTCACCGTGAGCCCAATGAGCGGCAGGACGACATTCATCATGGACAGGTGGACCGGCGTCATCGACATGATGCCCACCATCACGCCGTGACTCAGGGCGAGAGCAGTGACGGCGGCAGCAGCCAGGGGGGTCGTTCCGAGGATGCGAAAAGCTGCCCGCATGCTGCGGTTGGTCGATACCACCTCGACCCCGTCGCGAATACGCTGCGCTCGGGCTTCGAGAAGAGGGTCCGGGCGCAGGGCAATCGCAAAAAAGACCACGCCGAGGGCGTAGAAAGTTGCCGCTATCACGAATGCCCCGGCAAGAGTTGGCAAGCCGATGCGAACGCCAACAGCGTCCCCCACCGAAATGAGATTTGGCCCAATCACGACGCCGATCGTTGTGGCCCAGACAACCATCGACAGGTCGCGAGCCCTGGTCGCCGGTTCGGCAAGGTCGGTTGCCGCGAAGCGGGTTTGAAGATTCGTGGCGTTACCCGCCCCGACGAGCGCAATTCCCACAATAAAGAGGGGAAAGGATTGGGCAATGTCTGCCGTGACCACGAGGGCAGAGCCCACGGCGGCGATAGCAAGACCGGTGGAGAGCGCAAGGCGACGCCCCCAACGATTGGCATAGCGAGCCAGAGGAAACGCAATAATCGCCGTTCCCAGAGTGGCAAACGTAGCCGACAGTCCGCCCAAGGCCGGGGTGCCACTGATGTGCGCAGCCATCAGCGATCCGATCGAGAAAGATGCCCCGGTTCCGAGGGCGCCCAAGACTTGGCCGATAGCCAAAATCGTGAGAATACGACGTTGAAGCGGGCGACGAGCGACCAGCACGTTTGCCATCTGAGGCGCACCCCTAGGAGGTGACGACCTCCACTGCGCCCGTCTCCGATGCCGGCATCGCCGCCGCAAGTCGGTTGGCCTCTTCAATGAGTGTGGCGACAATCTCTGACTCCGGCACGGTCTTAATGACTTCGCCCTTGACAAAGATTTGTCCCTTGCCGTTGCCCGACGCTACGCCGAGGTCGGCTTCTCGAGCTTCGCCCGGACCGTTCACGACGCAGCCCATCACGGCAACACGAAGTGGAACGGTCATTCCTTGAAGACCCTCGGTCACCTGTTCGGCCAGCG
>WLNS01000056.1 GCA_009699665.1 Actinomycetota bacterium | reverse complement strand
TCCCGGGACGCTTCGTTTGCTGCTCTAATGGCATCTTCTTCTTCACCGGGGGCAGTCGCTATCACGAGCGTCAGCACACGCCCCAGCGCCACCGCGCCACCCTCCTCGCGAATACTCACGAGTGATCGCGACACCTTTGCGGTTGTTGTGTTGGGCATGTCAAATATCATGGTCTTCTCCACACGCGACCATCACGTGCCATCAGGGCGTCAGCGCTGTCCGGCCCCCAGCTGCCCGGGGCGTACTGTTCGGGGCGTCCCTGAGTGCTCCAAAAGTCCTCGATGGGGTCGAGAATCTTCCAACTGAGTTCGACTTCTTGTTGGCGCGGAAACAGGGGAGGTTCACCGAGAAGCACGTCGAGAATCAGGCGCTCGTAGGCCTCGGGACTTGCCTCGGTAAAGGCGTGACCGTAGCCGAAATCCATCGTCACATCTCGCACGTGCATGCCATCGCCGGGAACCTTAGAGCCAAATCGAATCGTTACACCTTCGTCTGGTTGCACGCGAATCACCAACGCGTTCTGACCGAGTGCCGACGTCTGATGCTCGGCAAACAAATCAGAGGGTGCTCTTGTGAAGACAACGGCAATCTCAGTGACGCGTCGGCCCAATCGCTTACCGGCGCGCAAATAAAACGGCACACCCGCCCAGCGGGGCGTATCGATGTCGAGCCGCATTGCTGCAAAGGTTTCGGTGAGCGATTCTCGATTCATCCCCTCCTCCTCAAGAAAACCGACGACCTCTTCGCCGCCCTGCCACCCGCTGGAGTATTGCCCGCGCGCCGTTGCTGACGATAGGTCCGAGGGGAGTCTGACAGCCTCGAGGACGTTCTCTTTTGCAGCGCGCAGATCGGCGGCGTTGAACGACCGAGGCTCTTCCATGGCGGTCAACGCAAGAAGCTGGAGGAGGTGATTCTGAATGACATCTCGCGCGGCACCAATGCCGTCGTAATATCCGGCTCGGCCGCCGACGCCGATATCTTCGGCCATCGTTATTTGCACGTGGTCGACGTGATCTGCATTCCAGATTGGCTCAAAAAGCTGATTTGCAAATCGCAACGCCAAGATGTTCTGCACCGTCTCTTTGCCCAAATAGTGGTCGATTCGGAACACAGAATCCGAAGGGAATACCGATTCAATCGCTTTGTTCAGTTTTCGAGCAGTCGCGAGGTTACTGCCAAACGGCTTTTCAATGACGACACGCCGCCATTGATGCAGTGCCGGGTCAGCGAGACCGGAGCGCTTCAACTGCTCGGTTACTTCGGGAAATGAGCGGGGAGGAATGGACAGGTAAAAGGCGTGATTTCCCATCGTGCCCATCTTCTTATCCAATTCGGCGATTGTGACCGTCAGGCGCTCGAAGGCCGCATCATCGGTGAATTCGCCGGAGACAAAACGTATTCCTTTCGCGAGTTGTTCCCATATTTCTTCCCGGAATTCAGTTCGCGCATGGTCGCGCACAGAATCGTGCACAATCTTTTTGAAGTCCTCGTGCACCCAGTCGCGTCGGGCAAAACCGATGAGGGCAAATCCGGGCGGCAGAAGCCCCCGGTTAGCAAGGTCGTAAACAGCCGGAATGAGTTTCTTGCGCGACAGGTCGCCCGTGACACCAAAAATGATCAGTCCGCACGGGCCCGCGATGCGATTGAGCCGACGGTCTTCTGCTACCCGAAGCGGGTTGACAAATTCACCGATGTCGTCATCTGGCATGACTTAGTTGAAAGCCTCAAACAGATGAGTCAGGTCGCCTGAAGATTCCCTAAGCGTCAGCGTAAGTACAGGAAGACCGTGGTCAGCCAATACCCTTGCGTCACCTGCTGCCTGCGCAGTTATCAATTCACCGAACGTGAAGGACAAACCGGGAATAGCGAGGTCGGTGGATGGGTGCTGAAGAATCTGCACAAATACGCCGATCGCGGGGCCGCCCTTGTGAAATTGTCCTGTTGAGTGCAAGAAGCGGGGGCCCCAGCCAAAAGTAACCGGGCGACCTGCACGTCTGGCGAGCAGGTCGCGAAGGCCCTCAGCCTGTGGGAGTGCCACGCGATCGAGATAAGCGTGAATAGCGACGTAGCCGTCCGGCCCGAGCTCACCCAGCAGTTGCGTCAGCGCCTCTCGAACCGTCACCGCATCACCAAGAAAACCACCTTCGGCTCGCACGTCGACACCGTGTTCAGCAAAAAGTGCCGGGGATGAAGCGGGTCGCTGAGTGAGCAGCGCCCGTGTTGCTTCTTTCGCCGATTCCACATCCGGTTGGTCGAAGGGGTTTATTCCGAGCAGCATGCCCGCAATAGCGATGGCGTATTCCCAAGCCAGAAATTGTGCTCCGAGAGTACCCGATACGAGTATTTCGCCCTCGTGCCGGTCATGCTTAAAAAGGTGGTGTGCGAACGCGTCATCGACGAGCCGAAGAATCTGTAGATCAGCCAAGGGTTCGCTGAGTTCCGGCGAAACCACGTCTAAAACGACCGGCAAAATGCCCTTGCCGTCTTTGCCCGTCGATTCTGCCACCAACTGCTCGATCCAATTTGGAAGTCCAACAATGTGTGTGCCGTCTGAAACGAGTCCAAGTTTTGAGTGGTGCGGAAGATGCGCGGCCAGGGCGCAACCCAGGATCAGACCTGGATTCTCGGGATGATCAATTGCTAAGGCCAACGAGGCCGCCGCCGCCTCGTCGAGCAGTTCACCAATATCTGCCCCCGCGAGCCCCGACGGCACCAGCCCGAACGCGGTGAGGGCAGAGAATCGCCCACCAACGTGTGGCTCGGCAGAGAAAACGTGATAACCGGCTGCCTGCGCGACCTTATCGAGCGCGGATCCGGGGTCAGTGACGACGATGATTCTCTGCGCTGCGTCGAGTCCAGCGTCGACAACGGCTGCAACAAAGTAACGCAGCAAGCTATCTGTCTCAACGGTGGAACCTGATTTGCTGCTGACGATCAGTGCGGTCGCCGAGAGATCACCGGCAAAGGCCGCCGTGACCTGGCCAGGAGACGTCGAATCTAGAATGGTCAACTCAACGCCGGCCGTAGCTGTAATCACCTCGGCGGCGAGCGAGGAACCGCCCATGCCCGCCAAAACGAAGTGGCGTATTCCCTGAGCGTGCAGAGCCGACCGCAGTTGATCAATCTGGTCGACGAGAGCCCGCGAATCGTTGACAGACTCGACCCAACCCAGACGTTGAGAAGCTTCGCGCTCGGCCTTCTTTCCCCAGAGAGAGGGATCTTGATCGGTGATGCGGGAAGCGACAAGGTTCGAAACCAGCTCGGCAAGTCCTGACTCGACCGCTGCCAGCGCAGGGCCTGTTACATGAACACGAAAATTCATCGCCGTTCCTCCATAGCATTGTTGACAGTTTCGAGGAGTTCATTCCACGAGACAATAAATTTTTCGACACCCTCACGCTCGAGTAGAGAAGTCACATCATCGATGTCTACACCAACGCTGGCGAGCGCCGCGAAACACGCATGCGCGTCGGCAAGGAGTGGGGTGATGGTGTCTCCTGTGATCACTCCGTGGTCGAACGTTGCCATGAGCGTCTTCTCTGGCATGGTGTTGACCACGCCGCCGGCCACGAGCCCCGTGACATAAAGCGTGTCTGGCAGGGTGGGATCTTTGACGCCTGTCGAGGCCCATAACGGACGTTGAATGCGCGCTCCACTGGCCAATAGCGACATCGCTCGCGGCTGAGCAAACTTTTGATGACAGAGTTCAAAAGCGAGCCGTGCATTTGCAAGTCCTGCAGTGTGCTTGAGGGCCAGAGCTTCGTCGGTCGCCAGAGCGTCAAGTCGTTTGTCAACTTCACTGTCAACGCGCGAGACAAAAAACGATGCCACTGAATGTATAGACGCGAGGTCAATCCCTGCGTCACGGGCTTTTTCGAGTCCGGCTAAGAACGCATCGATGACAGCGGCATAGCGCTCCAGACTAAAGATGAGGGTCACATTGACCGATATGCCGGCACCAATAACCTCAACAATCGCGTCAAGGCCAGCCAGCGTTGCCGGTATTTTAATAAGTGCGTTACGTCGATCTAACCGAGCCCATAAGCGCTGAGCTTCGGCGATCGTTGCGTGCGCATCGTGAGCCAGAGTGGGCGACACCTCGATCGACACGCGGCCATCTTCGCCTGTAGTGTGTTCGAAAACCGGTTGAAAAATATCGCACGCTGCAGCAACGTCATCCGTTGTGATTCGGAAGACTGCTTCATCCGCTGTGATGTTTTCTGCGGCGAGTTCACTCACCTGGCTCGCATACGATTCGCCGTCGCTCAGGGCCGCTGCAAAAATTGTGGGGTTTGTCGTGACGCCAACAACATTGTGCGTGTCTATCAGTTTGGCGAGTGAACCTGACGTGATGCGTTCGCGTGAGAGGTCGTCAAGCCAGATGCTGACTCCGGCTGCGGACAGTTCTGATGTTGGGGTGGGCATTATGTTCCTAGTGTTTGGTGAGAAGTTGGTTGTGACAATACTTTCGTTGGTGATGTGTGGCCTTGTGCTAGTCGCGTGAAATCGATTCGTGTGCGGCAGAGACAACAGCGTCGGTAGTTATTCCGAACTTCTCAAACAGCGTCTTGTAGTCGGCAGACGCGCCGAAGTGCTCCAGGGACACCGCGCGGCCTCGGGAACCCAAGAACTTGTGCCATGAGAGCGCAAGCCCGGCTTCGATGCTGACACGTGCAGTGACTCTCGAGGGAATGACACTCTCGCGGTAGTTCTCTGGCTGTTCCTCGAACCATTCCCAACACGGTGCCGAAATGACGCGCGCCTGAACGCCCTCGGCCGCCAGTATCTCTCGAGCGGCAACAGCGAGCTGAACCTCGGAGCCTGTGGCGAGCAAGAGCACATCGGGGTGCCCGTCGGAATCTATCAGCACGTAAGCTCCACGAGAAGTGTTCCGGGCATGAGCGATTGTGTTCGCCGTTGCCTCGCCCTCGCCGCGCTCAAAGACGGGAACATTTTGGCGCGTCAGGGCGATACCGGCCGGGCCCTGGCGCCGCTCCAGAATTGTCTTCCAGGCATACGCAACCTCGTGGGCATCGGCAGGGCGGACCACGTCAAGGCCGGGAATGGCGCGCAGTGTCGCGAGCTGCTCGACGGGTTGGTGTGTGGGGCCATCCTCACCGAGCGCTACGGAATCGTGGGTCCACACAAAAATCGATGGCACACTCATGAGGGCAGCGAGGCGAACAGCTGGGCGCATATAGTCGCTGAAAATCAGAAATGTGCCACCAAAGGGCCGGGTTTTCCCGTGCAACACGATCCCGTTAATGATTGCCGCCATCGCGTGCTCTCGAATTCCAAAGTGCAGAACCCGCCCATAGGGATCCGCTGACCATTCGCGGGTTGACCACGCTGCAGGTGCGAATGATTTTGCCGCTTCGATCGTTGTGTTGTTTGACTCGGCAAGGTCGGCAGAGCCGCCCCAGAGCTCGGGCAGAACTGCTGCCAATGCATTCAGTACTTTTCCGGATGCTGCGCGCGTTGACACCTCGGTACCGGCCGCAAAGTCGGGCAGTGCCTTCTCAAGCCCTTCGGGAATCACGCCTGATTCGAGTCGTTCGAAAAGAGCTTTTGCTTCGGGGTTTTGTGCGCCCCAGGCATCGAATTCCTGGGTCCATTCGCGACGGGCCTGATGTCCGCGGTCTATCGCCAATCGCGTGTGGGCTATCACTGACTCGGGTACGTGAAAAAAGACCTCGGGATCCCAACCGACAGCGCTTTTCAAACCAGCAAGCTCTTCCGCTCCCAGTGCCGATCCATGAATCTTTCCGGTGTTCTGCTTGGAGGGGCTTGGCCAGCCGATAATGGTCTTGAGCACAATCAACGACGGTTTGTTTGTTGTTTTCTGTGCGGCCATAATCGCGTCATACAGCTCGTGCACGTCTTCGCCATACGAACCCGAAGCCTTCCAATCAACAAGCTGAACGTGCCAACCGTAGGACTCGTAACGCGCGATAACATCTTCGGTGAAGGCAATCTTTGTGTCGTCTTCAATCGAAATCTGATTGCTGTCGTAGAACGCAATGAGATTGCCGAGTTGCTGATGTCCAGCGAGCGAGGACGCTTCGGCCGTCACTCCCTCTTGCAGATCTCCATCGCCGGCAATGACATAAACAAAGTGGTCAAAGGGGCTTTCGCCGACCCGCGCGTCCGGGTCAAAAAGTCCGCGCTCGAAACGAGACGCGTAAGAGAAACCCACGGCGGAAGCGAGGCCCTGCCCCAGAGGGCCAGTGGTGATTTCAACGCCGGCCGTGTGTCCGTACTCCGGGTGACCGGGCGTTTTCGAACCCCAGGTGCGAAGAGCTTTCAGGTCGTCGAGCTCAAGTCCGTATCCACCGAGATATAGCTGCACGTACTGCGTGAGGGAACTGTGTCCTACCGAGAGGATGAAACGATCCCGACCGGCCCACGTGTCATCACTCGGGTCACGGCGCATCACCTTCTGAAACAGCAGGTAAGCCAAGGGGGCAAGACTTATGGCCGTGCCGGGGTGACCGTTTCCCACTTTTTCTACGGCATCGGCGGCAAGCACGCGCGCGGTGTTTACGGCGCTGTCATCAAGCTCTGTCCAGTCCAGCGGGCTCATGTCGTGCGGTCACACCCCTTGATCGGTGAATAGGTCTGGTCGTCGCCTCGGTGAGTGCGCCGGGCCCTTTCGAATGAACGGAAACTCATCATATGAGTCCACACAACGAGGCTCATTTTGATGTTGCTCGCGACCTCCACAACGAACACCCGAGCCCTTTCAGTATAGGGACTCGGCGCTAGGTGGGGCCCGGCGCTCGGACGTTGCGTGCATGCCGGGGGCACCACTCGGAACAATGTTATCCAGACGCCTCGCTTAGACTCGGACCATAGGTTTTCGCTGAATAAGGAACTCATGTCTTCGTCGCAAACGTTCGTTTCCGCTCCATTGCGGGTCGGCTTCCGACGAAAAATTGCCGCCTACTTAGCTCTCACGAAGCCGCGCGTGATGGAGCTTCTCCTTGCGGTGACGATTCCCACAATGTTTCTTGCCCAACAAGGCGTTCCCCACCTTCTGTTGGTTCTCGTCACGTTGATCGGCGGCGCGATGAGTGCGGGTTCCGCAGGTGCCTTCAACTGTGTGATTGACAGAGACATTGATCGCGTCATGCACCGCACCGAGGCACGTCCACTCGTCACGGGAGAGGTTTCTACCCGGGAAGCGGTCATTTTCGCGTCGACTCTTGCCGTGGTTTCCACCGTGTGGTTTGGGTTCTTGACGAACTGGCTCGCGGCGGGGCTATCTCTGGGTGCGATTTTGTTTTACGTTCTCGTCTACAGCTTGCTTTTGAAACGTCGGACGCCACAGAACATCGTTTGGGGCGGGGCCGCCGGCGGCTTTCCCGTCCTCATCGGTTGGGCCACGGTCACGGGCTCTCTGGCGTTGACGCCGATTGTGCTTTTCCTGATTATCTTTCTGTGGACACCACCGCACTACTGGCCGCTGTCATGGAAATATCGCGAGGACTACCAAAATGCGCAGGTTCCCATGCTCACCGTTGTCCGGGGACCGATCACCGTCGGATTACAGATCGTGCTTTACGCGTGGGCAACCCTTGCGGCCTCCCTTGTGTTGATTCCCGTGGCCAACATGGGTGTGATCTACGTGCTCTTAGCGCTAGGTCTCGGCGGGGCGTTTGTTGTCGAGAGTCATCGCCTCTATCAGGGCATCGTCAGCAACCGCGACGTGTCGCCTATGCGACTCTTTCATTTTTCGAACGCCTACCTCGCGCTGCTTTTCGTCGGAATCGCCCTTGATGCCCTCTGGCATGTTCAGATTGCGCTCTGGTGACGCCGACTCGTTTGAGGTGACGGGTGCCGTCCTGGCTTTAATGCCGTGCCCGGAAACTTGCCAACGTTGCAAAAGTCAGAGCGACAACACAACACGCCAGGAACATGTGAGCTGCCACCAGGCCAACGGGCAATCCGAGTCGTGACTGCGTGATGCCCAGAGCCACTTGGAGCGCATTCACGGCAATGAGCACAAGAGTCACGCGAAAAAGAAATCTCCGGCGCTGCAGTCTGGCGCAGATAGCCAGAATGGCAACGAATGCGAGGGCACCATAGGCGGGATAGCTGTGCAGATGTTGCAAAAGTTCGCTGGACAATCCGTTACGTGGCGCCAGAGCATCGCCCGCATGAGGTCCAGAGCCGGTCGTGATGACGCCGAACAGCACCGTCACAACTTGGAGAAATACTGTGAGTGCGGCTACCCACATCACACCCCGCGAGGGGCGGCCTTCAGCGGTGCGGGAGAAGAGCAGCACGACAAAGATGCTGCACAGTGCAACGATGACAGCCGATACAACGAAGTGCAGGCCGACCACATAAGGATTGAGACGCACGAGCACCGATACTCCGCCAATGATGGCTTGCACGGGAATCCCGAGTCCGACCGAGAGGGCAATCCAAAACAACGCGGGGCGCGTCTGACGAAGTCGCACAACGAGCAGGAAGGTTGCGAGGGCTACGACGACGAGCACAAACGTGAGAAGACGATTTGTGAATTCAATGA
>WLNS01000055.1 GCA_009699665.1 Actinomycetota bacterium | reverse complement strand
GACGGTAACGCCGACGAAGAGTTTGCGCGTCGCGTGCGCGATGCCATCGCCGCCCTTGAGGCGCGCGGGGTAGGCTTTGCCGGTCTCATCATGGATCAGGTGCTCACGAGCGACGGCGTTTACACCGACCCCGTGGGCTTCATGGCACCGGTGCGCGAGGCCGTGCGCGAGGCCGGAGGCGTGTTCATTGCCGACGAAGTGCAGTCGGGATTCGGCCGCACCGGCACCCACATGTGGGGCTTCGATCGACACGGCATCGTGCCTGATCTGGTCATCCTGGGAAAGCCCATGGGCAACGGCCTTCCCATTGCCGCCCTCGTGGGCACCGAAACCCTGCTTAATACCTACGGCGACACCTTCCGGTACTTCAATACGTTTGGTGGCAATCCGGTCTGTATCGCGGCCGCTGATGCTGTGCTCGACGAAATTGAACGGCGTGACGTGCTCGCCAACGTGGTGGCGACCGGCGCGTTGCTTCGACAGGGGCTCGACGAGACGCTGGCGGCCCACGGAATTGCTGCGACTGTGCGTGGCACGGGACTCATCGCGGGAGGAGACCTGACGAACGCTCGAGAGAGCGTGGCTGAGAGCAAGGAACTGGTCGGTGCCATCGTCAACGGACTGCGTGAGCGGGGCGTGCTGATTAGCTCGACCGGTCCACGTGGCACAGTGCTCAAGGTGCGTCCGCCGCTCATATTCCAATCCGAGCATGTATCGCGTCTGTTGGCTGCGCTCGATGACACCTTCACGCACCTGGCTTCATGACCCTGGTTCGATTCACCGACGAGGTGGTGACGCAACTGGTCAAGGATGTGGAAGCAACCTACGGGCTGAGCCTCGAGGCCTTCATGGTGATTGAGGGCGAGACCGATGCCAGCATAGGCATGAGAACGACCACCGGTGAGGCGTTTTTGGTCAAGGCCAGACCGGATGAGATGGATTCGCCCGACCTGATCTGGCAACAGCAGGTGCACCTGCGCCTCGCCGAACACACGTTCCCGTTTGACGTGCCACGGCTCCTTCCGGCGCGCTCGGGTGACCTTCGGGTTGCCCTGGACATCGCGGGGGTGACCCACATCGTTCGCGTGCTCACCTTTCTCGAGGGTGAACTCATGTCAGACGTCAGCGACGTGCCGAGCCGAGAGTTTCTCGCCGACCTCGGTGCCGTGTCAGCCCGCCTCACGATCGCGCTGGCCGACCTTGTGCCGCCGCCGGGCCTTACCGAGCACTTCTGGGTGCTGACCCGTTCGCTCGAAGCACTGGCCGAGTCGCTCGATCGCCTGCCGCCGTCAGACCAGACGCGCATCGTTCGCCAGATTATGGACTACGCCGCCGGCTGCCTGTCGGGTGTGGCCGACCTGCCGATTGCCACGGTGCACCAAGACCTGAACACGCACAATGTGCTGGTTGATCCCAAGAATTCGGTGCGCGTCACGGGAGTCATCGACTTCAACGACACCGTGCGTACGATTCGCGTGGCCGACATCGCTATCGCCGCCGGGTACGCCATGCTCTCAAGCGATGAACCACTCGACGCTTTCGTCACCGTGGTGGACGGTTACTTGCAGCTGGCGCCACTCACGAGCGCCGAACGTGCCGCGCTGTTTCCGCTCGGGCTGATTCGCCTGTGCGTGAACTGGAGCACCTGGTTGGCCCGGTCAGAGGGCGATCCCACGAGTTATGCCGCATCCCGCATGAGTGCCACGTGGCCCGCCATTGCGTGGGCGGTGGATGCCGGCCTTGAGCAGTGCCAGCAGATGGTGACGGAGCGGCTCAGCTAACGGTCGAGGCTAATACTGAGTGCCAGGTGTCGTTCGCGCATGGCCAGAAAGAGGGGCAGCGTGAAGGCCATAGCGGTGACGCCCGCGAGCACGACATAAATCCACACGTGCTTCATGCCCAGACGTGATCCTTCGGCAAACATGAAGATCACGACGGCGATGGCAACCACCGCGAGGTCCGCGCCGAGCACCCAATCGACGGCGCTGCCAAACCAGGCACCCACATAGTCGGCGTTCCCCGCGACCGCGAGGGCATTAAACGTCCAGGCCGTGACGAGACCGATAATCGATAGCGAGAGGTAAAGCCAGAAACGAACGCGTTGTGAAGTGGTCATGAGCACAGGCTACGGCTTGGCAGGATGGAAGAGTGAGCCCCACACGAGTGCAAGCCAACCTGTCGTTTCGATTTCGACGGTTATTGTCTGGCGACCCCAACGGAGTGCCGCCATGGCTTGCGGTGGTGGCCGAGGGCAACGATCCCGGCTACTTTCTGCCGACGGATGCGCCGTGGGTGGTGCACGGCGGGTTTGGCACGCTGGTCGGCGGTATTCGCGCACTGCTGGTGCAGGCCCTTCACCCGGGCACGCTTCGTGGCGTGATGGATCACTCGCGCTATGCGCAGGATCCACTGGGCCGCTTGTCGGGCACCATCCGTTGGCTCACCGTGACGACCTTCGCCTCGCAGCGAGCCGTCGCCATCGAGGCTCAGCGCGTGAACCGCATGCACAAACGCGTGGTGGGAACCTACGCGGCCAGCGACGGCACCGACGTGCCCTATCGAGCGGCCGACGAAGACCTGCTTCTCTGGGTGCACATCGCCTTCATGGAATCGTTTCTGGTGGCGCATCAGATGTATTGCGCCGAGTCGATTCCGGCGGGCACGGCACCCACGGGCGCCGATAATTACATCTCGCAGTGGAGTGTGGCCGTGGCGCCCTTGGGGCTCGCTACCTGCCCGATGACTCAGGATTCGCTGGATGCCGAGATTGCCGCATTTATTGAACGCGGCGTTCTGCGCTGCGACGAAAGAACGAAACAGGTGGTCGCCTTCCTGCGTCGCCCACCCCTGCCCGGTGCGACCAAGATCGCCTACCGCCTGCTTTTCGCCGCGGCTGTCACGAGCTTGCGTCCCGAGTATCGCAAACTATTGGGACTGCGGGCGACCCCGCGATGGATCATCGTGCCGGTAACCCGGGCAGCGCTGCGACTCATCAAACTAGCCGTCGGGCCTGAGAGTCCCGTTGAACAGGCGGCGCGGGATCGTCTGGCGCGAGCCGGAGTCCTCTGATACTCAAGCCAGATTTCTGGTTACCCGTCGGCTTCAAACTCGAGGGCGAGCGAGTTCATGCAGTAGCGGTCGCCCGTGGGCGTGCCAAAGCCGTCGGGAAAGACGTGACCGAGGTGCGATCCGCACTTTGCGCACAACGCTTCGGTGCGAACACTGCCGTGCGAGCGGTCCTCCCGTAGCTCAACAGCATCAGGACGAACCGACTCGTAGAAGCTTGGCCAGCCGGAGCCGCTATCAAACTTGGTTCCGGCCATGAATAACTCGTTCTTGCAGGCCAGGCACCGATAGACGCCCTCGCGCTTCTCGTCGAGTAGGGCACCCGTCCAGGCGGGCTCAGTGGCGGCCTGGCGGAGAATGGCGTAGGAGTCGGCGGGCAATTCGCTGCGCCACTCGTCGTCTGACTTGGTGATGTCGTAGTTCATGTGACTATTGTCACACCCTCTTCCGGTGCGCGCCAGACGAGGGAGTGAGGGAGAATTGAGACATGGCCACTTCTGCTCCCCAACCCGCTCAGGATCACACCATTCGCGACACCGAGACGGGCGGTCTGAGTGCCGACGAATTCAAGGCCGCGTTTCGTCAGCATCCCAGCGGCATCGCCGTCATCACCGCAGACGCGGGCAGCGGGCCCGTGGCCATGACCGCGAGTTCCGTTTTCTCGGTGAGTGCTGACCCGCCCGTTCTCGTCTTTTCTGTGTCAGCAATGTCGTCGGCTGCGCCCACAATTCTCACCGCCGACACGCTCGTCGTCAACATGCTGTCGGCCGATAATCTCGACCTGGCACTTCTCGGGGCAAAAAGTGGTGTTGACCGATTTGCCGACACGACACTCTGGGATCGACTCGACACGGGTGAGCCCTATTACGTCAACGCCAGCGCCTGGGTGCGCGGGAGAGTTGTCGATCGCATGCTGATTGGTGACTCCACCGTGGTGGCAGTGCATGCACTCACCTCGAGCGACCCCGACGGGGCTGCAACCGCTCAGCCGCTGGTTTATCACAACCGCACGTGGTACCGACTGGGTCCCGAGAGTCGCCTTGAAGCCTAGTCCTGAAGCGACATCCCCAGCTGGCTGGTAGTCCGCCAAGTACGCTTGTCGCATGAGAAAGACGACCCCCGATGTCGCCGTTGTGTCGTGGCTGCTCGATTCGGATCCGTCTTTGCGCTGGCAAGTCGAGCGCGACATCGTTGGTGCGCCCGAGCACGTGTGGCGGGCTACGCGCACCAGCGTGAGTCGCGAGGGCTTCGGCGCGCAGCTGCTTGCTCTACAGGATGCCGACGGCCAGTGGGCGGGTGGGGCATATTTTCCGGGTGGCTTCGACTTCGACGGCCCCGAGGCGGCCTCTGACGCGGGTCAGCCGTGGACGGCAACCACCTGGTCGCTCAACGCCCTGCGAGAGTGGGGCGTTGATGCGTCGGCCTTGGGTGATACCGCAGAGCGGCTGAAGGCCAACTGCCGGTGGGAATATGACGACCTGCCCTATTGGGGTGGCGAGGTTGATTGTTGCATCAACGCATTCACGCTCGCGAACGGCACGTGGCTGGGTGTCGACGTCGAGGCGAACGCGCAGTGGTTTGTCGACCATCAGATGGCCGACGGGGGCTGGAACTGCGAGTGGGAGTCGGGCTCGACGCGGTCGTCGTTCCACTCCACGCTCAACTCACTCAAAGGATTGCTCTGGCACGAGCGTGTCACTGGCGGCACCTCGGCCACGCGTGCCGCTCGTGCGGCGGGGGAGGCATACTTGCTCGATCGGCGTCTCATGTATCGCTTGTCGACGGGAGAAATCGTTGCGCCATGGGTGTCACAGTTCACGTCGCCGTTTCGCTGGCGTTACAGCGTGTTGAACGCTGCCGAATATTTTCGCGAGGCCTCACTGCACGACGGCACAGTCCCCGATCCGCGCATGGCCGAGGCAATTGAGGTCATCCGGAACGAGCGACAGTCGGACGGAACGTGGTTGCAGGGTGCACGCATGCCGGGTCGGGTGTGGTTCGAGACGGACGAACCGGCTGGTGAGCCGTCGAAAGGCCTCACGATGTCCGGAATCCGAGTTCTCGACTGGTGGGATTCTCAACTCTAAAACAACACGGGCCACCCGCAATGGGTGACCCGTGCCGTTGACGCTTCGACGATTATCGGAGCGGGGCCACTGTTATTCCTGGTCCCACTTCTTCTTTGCGCCCATGGCAACCCACTTCTTGCCGGCTTTGCCCCACAGCAACAGAACGAGGATCAGAGCAATGAGGTTGATGAACTGTGACTCGACGATGCTCACAACGCTGAGTCCATTGGCGGCATCGAACGAGTTGATGAGGGGCCGAAGGGTTCCTGCGAAGTTGATGACCATGGTCACGGTCAAGATTCCGCGAACGCCGCCACGGAAGGCCCCCACCCACAGGAAGATACCCATCAACAAGACGGCGACGCCCACCAAAAAGAATGTTTCGGCAATGGCGAGTTCGAATTCTTCAAACCCCAGCACGGAGTCGTAGGCCGGGTATTGGTGAGCAATGGCAGCTTGCTTGACCTGTTCCAGGGTGTCGCTTGCCGACAAGGTAAACAACTCGCTGAGTGCTTCTTCGATGTATTCGGCGGCGACGAGAAATGTGGCGCCGACGGCAAGACCGACCTGCCACGGGGCTTTGAGAATTCCAGACAAGAGAGAGGTCCAATCAATAATGGCGTCATGCTCCTCCAGTGCGGAGGGGAAAAACCACAATATCGAACGGATCGCCTATAAATCCAGCGACTAAAAAAACGGCACGGGCAACCCGCAATGGGTGACCCGTGCCGCTGACGCTTCGACGATTATCGAAGCGGGGCCAGTGTTATTCCTGGTCCCACTTTTTCTTCGCGCCAATGGCGACCCACTTCTTGCCGGCTTTGCCCCACAACAGCAAAACGAGGATTAGAGCAACAGTATTGATGAGCTGGACCTCGAAGATACCGACCACGTCGATGCCATTTTCTGTTTCGAACGACCTGATCACCGTGAAGAGACTGCCGGCGAATGTCACGACCATGGTGACGGTCAAGATTCCACGAACACCAACGCGGAATGCCCCCACCCAGAGAAAGATACCCATCAACAAGACGGCGATGCCCACTACGAAGAAGGTCTCGGCCGACAGGTGCTCAAATTTTTCAAACGCGAGCACGGAATCGTAGGCCGGGTACCGATGCGCTACGGCGGCTTCATTTGCTTGCAACAAAGTGTCGCTCCCCGTCAAGGTGAATAAGTGGCTGAGTGCCTCCTCGATGTATTCGGCGGCGACGAGAAATGTGGCGCCGACGGCAAGACCGACCTGCCACGGGGCTTTGAGAATTGATGACAAGAGCATTTCCTTTCATAGGAGGGGGTAACCCCTATGACTATTCCGCATCCGGATACCGCACCTCGGGCAATTTCCTCGTGTTTCGCGCGCCTTAAATAAAAGGGCGCGCGCACCGCTGTTGGTAATGTCTCGCTGACCGCCGCAGGGGCAGAGGTGGCGCGAATAAGATTAGTCACATGGCGCGCCCAGCAGCAGGATTCTTCGTTCGAGCCCTGGCGGAGTTCGCGGGTACCGCAGTTCTGGTCTGCGTCGTCGTGGGGTCGGGCATCATGGCCACGAACCTGTCGGACGACTTTGGTGTGGCGCTGATCATCAACGCCTTCTCGACTGTTTTTGCGCTGGCCCTGCTCATCCTCACGCTGGGACCCATCAGCGGCGCACATCTCAACCCCGCGGTGTCGCTGGTGCAGCTCATGTCGCGCGCTCAGCGGCCGGTCGAGACACTTGTTTATGTGGTGGTTCAGGTGGCGGGTGCCATCGCCGGCGCAATCGTGGCCAACATCATGTTTGACCAGCCCGCCGTGCAGTTTTCGACCCACGAGCGCGTCAGCGCGGGAATGCTGCTCGGCGAGGTCATCGCCACGGCAGGGCTCATCGTGATTATTGGCGTGCTCGCACATCGCAGGCAAGAGGCGCTCATCCCCGTGGCGGTGGCCGCGTGGATTGGTTCGGCCTACTTCTTCACGGCTTCAACGTCGTTTGCCAATCCCGCCGTGACCATCGGCCGCCTATTCTCAAACACGTTCGCGGGGATTGCACCCGCTTCAGTGTTGCCCTACATCGGTGCACAGCTCGTGGGCGCCGCTCTCGGATTCCTCATTGTGAAGGCCGTCGCGCGCTACCGAGTCGTCGGCAACTAGTCGCCTGCGACTCCGCGTGAGTCCGCGGAATTCTCCGGTGGCATGGCGCACGCTGGGGTGCCGCCCGGAAGCCGGTGACGGTTTGCGGCCACACGACGGTAACCCCACGCGAACAGCTTCCGGATGCCCGGTAGGCGCATGCCCCACGCCACAAACCGGTGAAACGGATCCCCCTGAATTTTCATGAGTTCGGCGAAGCACTCGGCGCCGCCGAAAACGCCCTGCTCGGTGACGATAAAGACCTGCGCGGCCGCCTGGGCCTCGTTGAGGCCGAGTGACCTCAGGTCGGCGCGTTGCCAGGCCACAATCGTCAGGGGCGTGAACGAGCGTTTTTCGAAGTGTCGCGCCACCGACGTGCAGAAGCCGCAGTCTCCGTCAAACACGAGAACCGGAATCGCCCGCTCCGCGAACTTTCGCGAGCGTGATATTCCTGACGATGTCGCGGGCATAGCTCCAGTCAATCACGCCGAGGTATTGCCCCACGGCGGGAGATTGTTGCTATCATCTTGTTAACTAAATGGAGCGGCGGTGGCGACCTTGCCGGCGTTGTTTAACACCACTAAGCATTGCCCCAACCGATCCCAACCCAACCCAACTCCTAAGGATTTACTCTCATGAAAAAGAAATTGCTCATTGGCCTCGGCGCACTTGTCGCCTCGGCCGCGGTGCTTGCCAGCGCACTGCCCGCGCAGGCTTATACACCGACGGTAAGCGGGATACTCTATCCACCCGGCGTTGATCCCGGCGATACGTGGGTGGGTGGAGCCGTCACGTCAGACGCGAAAACTTTTGTCGTCACCGACAGTAACAATCCAGTTGGACTGTGGGTCATTGATGTGGCATCAAACACGGCCACTGCCGTAACCGCAACGCCGAGAGCAGGGCAGGTCATTATCGATAAAGCCGGAGCGTTCGCGTACGCCTACGGAAACCACACATCAAGAAATATCTACAAAATTGACTTGTCGACTAAAACAGTCGTTGCGACCTGGACCGATCCTGCATTAACTCTCAACTCCAGTCTTCAAATGTTTCTTTCAGGCGATGAATCAAGTCTTTATTTGGTCGGCTATGCAGGCAACTATCCCGCAGTGGCACCTGCGGTGGCAACGGTAAATCTTGCCTCGGGAACTATCGCGCAGGTCAGCTCGGGGGCTACAGGAAATTATGTACCCGGCGGAGCGGCCTATGACACCGTTTCTGGTCACATTTTCATCCCCTATAAAGATTCCGCAACGGGCCTCGTCAGTGGCTTCAAAGACTTCAACACAACAGCCAACACGTTTAGCGGTGTGGTCTGGACTGGTTCCGGTGTTCTCAACGCCTGTGACCTGAAGTCGGCAGTGTGGGTCTGTTTGGTAGACGACACAAACCCGTACATCACCAAGATCGATTCAACGGGCACGGCGACCGGCACCCCTCTCGCCGTTGATGCCGCGGTTGATGACATAGATTCGGTGACATTGACGCCGGACGGATCGCAGGCCTATGTGTTTGCCTCTGGCTCTGTGCCTGGCGCCGGCAGTAAGGCAAGCGCACAAGTTGTTGATACGGCAGCGAT
>WLNS01000054.1 GCA_009699665.1 Actinomycetota bacterium | reverse complement strand
GAGGTCTGCATCACCTGGTTTATGAGGTCGTCGATAACTCTGTCGACGAGGCTCTGGCGGGGCACTGCGATGACATCCAAATCTTCATGCGGGCCGATGGATCAGTTCGGGTGATTGACAACGGCCGCGGCATCCCGGTTGACGAGCACCCGGTCGAGAAAAAATCCGCGGTAGAGGTTGTCCTTACCGTTTTGCACGCTGGCGGAAAATTTGGCGGCGGCGGCTACTCTGTGTCGGGCGGCTTGCACGGCGTCGGTATTTCGGTGGTTAACGCGTTGTCGACAAAGCTTGACGTCGAAGTGCGGCAACAGGGATCCCTGTACACCCAGTCGTATACCAACGGTGTCGCGGATGCCCCACTGAAGAAGGGAGCGGCGTCGAGCGAGACAGGAACGACGATCACCTTCTGGCCGAACGCCGAGATATTCGAGACTGTCGAGTTCGACTACGAAACGCTTCGCCAACGGTTTCAGCAAATGGCCTTCTTGAACAAAGGCTTGAGCCTCACAATTACGGATGAACGCGCGGGCGACGCCAATCAGGGAGGCGAAAAGCCGGTCACCTACAAATTCGAGCGTGGCCTCATGGATTATGTCGAATTTCTAAACAAGACCAAAAAGGTCGACATTGTCAATGAGGAGATCATTTCGTTTGAGGCCGAAGACACGGTGAGAAAGTTATCTCTCGAGGTGGCGATGCAGTGGACCACCGGCTACACCGAAAGCGTTCACACGTATGCCAACACCATCAACACGCATGAAGGCGGGACACACGAAGAGGGATTTCGCGCAGCTCTCACAACCCTCATCAACAAGTACGCCCGGGACAAAGGAATTCTCAAAGAAAAAGACGAGAATTTATCGGGCGATGACGTGCGCGAGGGTCTTACCGCTGTGATTTCCATCAAGCTAGCTGAACCACAGTTTGAAGGACAAACCAAAACTAAATTGGGAAACACGGAAGCCAAGAGTTTTGTTCAAAAATCAACGAACGACAATCTGAACGATTGGTTTGAGCGCAACCCGGCCGTGGCGAAAGATATTATTCGCAAGGCTATTCAGGCAGCCACCGCGCGCATGGCCGCCCGAAAAGCCCGCGAAACGGCTCGGCGCAAAGGTCTTCTGGAAGGCGGTGGCATGCCGGGAAAACTCAAAGACTGCCAGAGCAAAGACCCTTCCCTTTCAGAAGTGTTCCTCGTCGAGGGGGATTCCGCCGGCGGCTCGGCCGTTCAAGGACGAAACCCAGAAACCCAGGCAATATTGCCCCTGCGCGGCAAGATTCTTAACGTCGAAAAAGCCACGTCCGACAAGATGTTTGCGAATGCCGAAGTACAGGCAATGTTGACGGCTTTCGGCACGGGCGTTGGCGGAGATTTTGACGCAGACAAGGCGCGATATCACAAGATTGTTCTGATGGCAGACGCTGACGTGGACGGCCAGCACATTACGACCCTGCTGCTGACACTCATTTATCGTCACCTACCGGGACTCATTGAGCGCGGGTTCGTGTACTTGGCACAGCCGCCCCTGTACCGCATTAAGTGGTCAAACGCCGAAGACGAATATGTCTATACCGACGCCGAACGAGATGCGCTTCTGGCCGACGGAGCCAAAAACGGAAAACGCATACCTAAAGAGAACGCCATACAGCGCTACAAGGGGTTGGGTGAAATGGACTACCGGGAGCTCTGGGAAACCACGATGAATCCGGAGACGCGAACCCTCCTTCAGGTGACCCTGGCCGATGCCGCTGCCGCCGACATCATCTTTTCGACCCTGATGGGGGATGACGTCGAAGCACGACGCACCTTCATTCAACAGAACGCAAAGGACGTGCGCTTCCTTGACATCTAACGACACCAGTGACGAGACAGCAGAGCCTCAGAGCGACCGGGTAAAACAGGTTGATCTACAGCTAGAAATGCAGCGGTCCTACCTGGACTATGCCATGAGTGTTATTGTCGGCCGCGCTTTGCCGGAGGTTCGCGATGGCCTGAAGCCGGTGCATCGACGTGTGATCTATGCAATGTTCGACGGCGGCTATCGGCCCGATAAGGCTTTTTCGAAGTGCGCTCGCGTCGTGGGCGATGTCATGGGCCAATTTCACCCCCACGGTGACTCGGCAATTTACGACGCTCTGGTTCGTCTCGTACAGCCGTGGAGCCTGCGTTACCCCCTCGCCTTAGGTCAGGGCAACTTTGGTTCGCCCGGAAACGATGGCGCAGCAGCACCGCGATACACCGAGACGAAAATGGCACCGCTCGCGCTCGAAATGGTGCGCGACATTGAAGAAGATACCGTCGATTTTCAAGACAACTACGACGGTCGCACGCGTGAGCCAACGATTCTTCCAGCCCGGTTTCCTAACCTTCTCGTCAATGGTTCTGTCGGAATCGCCGTTGGAATGGCCACGAACATTCCGCCGCACAACCTTCGCGAGGTAGCCAACGCGGCACTTTTCGCCCTAGCGAACCCCACGGTCGTCGGCGAGGAGTTGCTCACTGAGTTGATGGCCCGAGTCACGGGGCCAGACTTCCCGACCGGTGCCCAGGTGTTGGGAACCAAGGGAATCGCGGATATGTATCGCACGGGCCGCGGCTCAATCACGATGCGCTCGGTCGTCACCGTCGAAGAGATCCACGGGCGTACCTGTTTGGTCGTGACGGAACTTCCCTACCAAGTGAACCCGGACAATCTGGCGTTACGTATTGCTGAATTGGTCAAAGAGGGCCGCATGTCGGGAATTGCGGATATTCGCGACGAGACGAGTGGTCGAACGGGTCAGAGACTCGTGATTGTTCTCAAGCGGGATGCTGTCGCTCAAGTTGTTTTGAACAACCTGTACAAGCTCACGGCGCTGCAAGAGAATTTCGGCGCGAACATGCTGGCCATTGTCGATGGTATTCCGCGAACCCTTGCTCTCGACGGATTTATCACCGCATGGGTGGCGCATCAAATCGACGTTATTGTTCGTCGCACCACCTTCCGGCTCACGCGAGCCGAAGAGCGCATGCATATTTTGCGCGGCTACCTCGCGGCGCTTGACGCTCTCGACGCTGTGATTGCGCTGATTCGCAAAAGTTCCACGGTGGAAGACGCTCGCGACGGTCTGATGGCGCTCCTCTCGATTGACGAACTTCAGTCGCGCGCCATTCTCGAAATGCAACTGCGGCGACTCGCGGCCTTGGAGCGTCAGAAGATTATTGACGAGGCCACAGAACTTGAGGCGCAGATTACCGAGTTCAAGGCGATTCTGGCGTCTGAAGAACGACAACGCTCCATTGTCACCCAAGAACTCACCGAAATTGTCGACAAATACGGTGACGAGCGACGAACTCAGATTATGGCCGGATATGGCGGCGATATGAATGTCGAAGACTTGATTGCCGAAGAAGAAATGGTCATTACGGTAACGCGCGGCGGCTACATCAAGCGCACGCGCAGTGACAACTATCGCTCTCAGCATCGCGGCGGCAAAGGCGTGAAAGGCGCGCAACTGCGGGCCGACGATGTGGTGGCCCACTTCTTTGTTACGACGACCCATCACTGGCTGCTGTTTTTCACGAATACCGGGCGCGTGCTACGAGTTCGGGCGCACGAGGTTGTCGAATCCGGGCGAGATGCGAAAGGCCAGCACGTCGCCAACCTGTTGGCACTCAATCCGGGCGAAGAGATTCGACAGATTCTCGACATCAAGGATTACCAGGCCGCTACCTATCTGGCGTTGGCAACAAAACGCGGATTGATTAAGAAGACTCCCCTCGAGGCATACGACACAAATCGAACGGGCGGCATCATCGCCATTAACTTGCGCGAAGATGATGAACTTGTTTCGGCGCTCCTGATTAATAGCGACACCGATGTTCTGATGGTTTCCCGCAAGGGCATGAGCCTGAGGTTCACGGCCACCGACGAGGCGCTTCGACCCATGGGCCGCTCCACGGCGGGTGTCACAGGAATGAAGTTCCGCCCCGACGACTGGCTGCTTGATGCCGCGGTGGTGACCGACGACGGGTATGTCTTTGTGGCAACCGAAAAGGGATACGCAAAGAAAACGGCGATGGATCAATACCGCACCCAAAACCGCGGCGGCTTGGGTATTAAGGTTGCGAAATTGAGCGAGGATCGCGGAGATCTTGCGGGGGCGCTGATCGTCGCCGAGGAGGACGAGGTGCTGGTCGTTCTCGAGAGCGGCAAAGTTGTGCGGTCACCGTCGACAGAGGTTACCCCGCGGGGACGCAACACCATGGGCGTTGTTTTCACCCGGTTCGACGATGGCGATGACCGAATTCTGGGAATCGCTAAGAACTCCGAACGACATTTGGGCGCTGATGATTCCCTCGCCATAGGGGACTCGGATGACGTCGCCCCCGCCGAAGACAGTAGCGTAGAAGAAGCAGCCCCACATAAGGAAACCGATGACGAACATCCCCAATAGTTATTCCCCCGCGAAGGCGGGCCGAAGCGGCAATACGGCGCCACCTCAGGGCAGCGGCTCGAGTCGGAATGGGTCGGCAAGTCGTGGCGCGTCCGGAAAGAAAAAGAATAGGCGCTTGAAGTTTGGCGCCGACCAGTCAAACCCCAACGTTAAGCAAGTTCGCCTGACACTGGTTTTTGTTGACTTTTGGTCAGTCTTGAAGATTTCATTTCTCATCGGTCTCGCACAGGTCATTGTCGTTGTGATTGCGACCTTCTTGCTCTACCTCGTCTTCGTTCAGACGGGCATATTCGATCGCGCCAACACCGTCGTGGGTCAGGTTGTGGGGGGCAGCGGATTTGACGTTCGGAGCATTGTGTCTATGGGACAGGCCGTGGCTTTTGCCGCCATTGCAGGAATTCTCAACATGGTGGTCATCACCATTCTCGGCGCCGTGTCTGCCGCGATTTACAACGCGATCGCGCGCATCGTTGGGGGAGTAAAAGTGGGCTTTCAAAGCGAGTAGTTCGATTTTAAGAAACCTCTCGTTCTCAGGTAGTCTCGTACCTGTTGTTTCGGGGCTATAGCTCAGGTGGTTAGAGCGCTTCACTGATAATGAAGAGGTCCCAGGTTCAAGTCCTGGTAGCCCCACGAACGCGCAAGCGTTTCCCGAGAGGGGCCTTAGCTCAATTGGTAGAGCGCCTGCTTTGCAAGCAGGAGGTCAGGAGTTCGATTCTCCTAGGCTCCACAAAAAATTCACTCACGGCCGTTCGTCCAGCGTCAGAACGTAGCGAAGTCGATCTGCCATAAAGGGCCCCATTGTGTTGGCGAACGTTGCTGTGAGGTGGTCCTGATCGCGATAAACATCAGCACCGCCGATCACAGCCCAACAGTTTGTGTCGTCACAAAATAGCGGGGTGAAATCGAGAGCAAAACCACGGGAATACTGGGCCGCCGCCGCACCAAAGACGTCTGGGGCTGCCAAAGCTATTTCACGTGAAACATTGCACTCGGTCGCGGCCGAAACACGCAGACACTTATTGGGGTCTTCTTCGAATGTCGGATTGTCCGAGATTGCGACGATGCGGGCACCCTGAGACTGGCTGCTCCACGCTGCTATCAGGTCCGCAACGGCGTTCTCGTAGCTCCCGGCAGACTCAACGAGATTCTGACTCAAACCGGTCGTCACAATGACGTCGAATGGAGGTTGAGCGGCAAGATCCTCGGCGAGCCCCGCATGCCACGCTTGACAGGATGCCGTGAAGGCAGGATTCGTTCCGCCGATTTCGGTGGTCGTCCACGGACAGCCGCCTTTGAGATAGGTGGTCAGTGACCAACCATTCTTGTCGGCCTGGCTGATGAGTGCATCGATGTACTGATACGCATGGCTATCGCCGATGAGTGCGACCCGCTGGGCGGCGGGCGATGAACTCCCGAATTGGCATGTCGTCACTCGGGAGTCATTAAGTTGCACAAAACAGGAAGCGTTGCCGGGCCGATCGGCATTACCGAATCCCGGCTCCGGAATGATGACACCGTCGAGCGCGGGATTAGTGCATCCGGTGAGAACCGCCGCTCCAAAACAGGTCGGCGGGTGGGTTGCGACGTCAGCGAGCTGGGCGGCGGCGGCTTGGTACTTGGGAAATTGCAGAGTGAAGGAGCCGAGCAGTAACGCACCCACTACTCCGAGCGACACCAGCATCCATCCGAAAGTGAATCGTGGTCGGCGCGAAACGAGGTACGGCAGTCGACGAACGGGGTCTTCGATGTACCGCTTGGTGAGCCAGGCCAAAACAAAGCACAACACAAAGAGAATCGCCCGGTTGACGATGCTGAGACCCCAACCGACCACAAAGGGGGCGATAACGATGAGGGGCCAATGCCATAGGTAGAGCGAATAAGAGATATCGCCGATGAATCGAACCGGACGAAGGCTCAACAGGCCACCGGCATGCCACCACTTGTGAGAGGGACTCATAGAGAGCACGGCAACGGTACCTGCCACGGGAATAATGGCCAACCAGCCCGGAAAGGGGGACGCGCGATCCAAGAGCACAGCACCCGCAACGATGACAATCACTCCGCCATAACCGAGAACATTGTTAAGCCACGGCCGTGACACTCGCCGACCGATCAGAACGAGAAGTCCACCGGCACCGAATTCCCAGACCCGAGTGAAAAGCACAAAATAGGCCTCGGCAGGATTCACGGCGGTAAACCAGACCGACGCGACAAACGAGGCGACCGAGACGACGCCGACGACCACGCACAGAATGACCCATCGGCGAGCCAACACGGCACGTGCGGCGAGCGAAAAGGCTGCCAGAAGCACGAGTGGCCAAACAACGTAGAACTGCTCCTCGATTGAGAGCGACCAATAGTGTTCGGCAATGGTGCGAGAGCTACTGGTCAGGTAGTCAACGGAGTGAGCGGCCAGCGACCAATTCTGGGCATAGAGGGCACTGGCGCCAATATCCGTCAATGACTCCGGAAGATAGGCCAGGGGCATGACGAACGTCACGAGAAAAATGCTTACGATGAGAACAAAAAGCGCGGCCGGAATGAGGCGACGAATGCGCTTCGCCCAGAAATCCGGCAAGCGAATTCTTCCGCGGTCGCGCAGTTCGCGAGAGAGCTGCCCCGTAATGAGGAACCCGGAAATCACGAAAAATACATCAACACCGATGTAGCCGCCGCCGAGCCGATTAGGCCAAAAGTGATAGACGACGACAAGCAACACCGCGAGGGCGCGGAGCCCTTGAATGTAGCCGACGAAATGCGAAGCGGCGACCGGGCGCGACGTAGTCACAAGAAGTTTGACAAGAAGACCGCTTAGTCGAGGTCTTCCTCAATCCACAGCTCATCATCGGCACGGAATGTTTGGTAGATGACGTAACCGATTCCCACGGCGACGGCTATTCCCAAGCCAATACCCACATACTTTCCCACGCTGCCGCGCTTCGCGATTGACGCGACGGCGGGACCCGACAGTGCCTTGCCCAGCACGGACCGCTTTCCCCGAGCCGCATCAACCACCGACATTGTCGACCCGAGGACAGAGGCAATACTGGGAATGACGTCGTCGACAATGCGACCACGCGCCGAGCGAGCAACGCGCCGGCTTTCCGAAGAGACGCGAGGGTAGATTTCGTCGTGAGCGTATCTTCCCGCTTCACGCGTGGCCGCGCGTAATACTGACCCGGCCTCAGCAAGCACCTCGCGCTGCTGGCGAAGCAGGCGATCGGCGTCGCGACGAATCTCAGCGGCCGACAATGCTCGCTTCTTGGCCATGATGCTCTCCTCGATATGTGCGAAAAATGATTCAGACTCCATCTTGCCACCCATGTCTGCCAAGCAAGACAACATCGACGGGTATGACAGGATTGGAACTATGACTGTGCATACTGCTGTTGCTGACATTGCTACCACTCAGGGACTAATCCGGGTAAACCTTTTTGGTCACCACGCCCCTCAGACCGTTGAAAATTTCACGGGTTTGGCCTCTGGAACGAAAGAATGGGAGCATCCCGGAACGGGCGTCACGTCGACGGCACCCCTGTACAGCGGAGTGGTTTTCCATAGGGTCATAACTGATTTCATGATCCAGGGCGGAGACCCCTTGGGCACTGGCACCGGCGGCCCGGGCTATCAATTCGCTGACGAGATTCACGGCGAATTGGCCTTCGACAGCCCTTATCTTCTGGCGATGGCAAATGCGGGGCCGGGAACAAACGGGTCGCAGTTTTTCATCACTCTGGCGGCGACGCCGTGGCTCAACGGACGCCACACGATATTTGGCGAGGTTGCTGATGCAGAGTCGCGCGCAATCGTTGACGCAATTGGAATAACGCCAACGGATGCTCGAGACAAGCCACTCACGGATGTGGTTATCGAATCCATCACTATTACGCCCGTCAGCTAGCTCGTGACAAACGCCGATCCGCGGCCGGTGGCGTGCCGGCGGCATCCGCAGACGAGCACGTACATCACCTGCCAGCGGTGCGGATCGCCCGTTTGCCCGGCGTGTCAGACCCCGGCTCCGGTCGGAGTTCTGTGCCCGGACTGTTCGGGACGGGGCAGTGGTGTCGCCGGGTCGGCTGCCGCCCGTAACTCACGCGTCTCACGATTCTTTCGCGTTCCGGGAACCTCACGGCCGGTCGTCACGTACACCCTCATGGGTATCAACGTGTTCATCTTCGTTCTGCAACTAATTCCGGGACTTAATCTCACCGCGTGGGTGCTCTATTCGCCGTTTTATTCGCTGGGCGAGTACGCGGCCCAAGGCGCCCCCTACGAACCGTGGCGCATGGTGACGTCAGCATTTGCGCATTCACCAACCTCGTTCTTGCACATCCTCTTCAACATGTACACACTGTGGATGTTTGGCCAGGTGCTCGAATCAATCTTGGGGCGCGCACGTTTTCTCGCGCTCTATCTGCTCTCGGGTCTCGCGGGATCACTGGGCGTCATGTATTTCGACTACTTCTTGAATCTGGACTTCAATCCCGTTGTGGGTGCATCAGGAGCGATTTTTGGTCTGATG
>WLNS01000053.1 GCA_009699665.1 Actinomycetota bacterium | reverse complement strand
CTCGGCCCGTCCTGGATACACGGCGTGACAGACAACCCCATGGTCGAACTGGCCGCCGCCGCCGGTGTCGCGACCATCCCGTTTGACTATGACAACGAGGTGGGCGGCAGTGCGGCAGCCGAGACGTTCATTGAGGGCATCTTTGACGAAGCCCTCGATGCCGACAATCCCGAAGGGCGCCCTCTATCTGAACTTCTTCCGCCAACTTTGTCGCCTGACCAGCAGTGGGTCATCTCGGTCGAAGTGGGCGGCGAGTTCGGCGCAGATCCGGCTCAAATAGCCATGGCCGCCCCCGACGAAGGCGAAGACATGCAGGGGGGTGATGTCCTGTTGAATCCCGGCTATTCGCAAATTACCGACCACATTGCCCAAGGGCTCGACATCCGCCTGAACTGGACCGTCACCAATATCGCTTACGACGATGCCGGAGTCACCCTCACGTCGGCGAGTGGACAATCACTTCGCGCTGATCACGCCATCGTGACCCTGCCGGTCGGTGTGCTTCACGCGGGTTCGGTGTCTTTCTCGCCGCCTCTGCCCGAAGAGAAGACGCAAGCACTGGGGGCCCTGCACAGCGGTCTCTTAGACAAGCTGTGGCTTGCCTTCGACGAGGTGTTCTGGGACCCGAACGTCGATGTGATCAACTGGATCGACCCGGTAAACCCGGGACAGTGGCCGTTCTGGGTCAACGGCTACAAGATCTATGGCGAACCGATACTGCTCGGATTCAACTCGGGTGACATCGCGCGCCAGTTTGCCACGATGTCAGACGAACAAGTAGTTGCGAGCGCCATGGCTGCGGTAAAAGGCATGACCGCGTGAGGAAAATGACCGCGTGAGATTCGTCGATCTGTCGATGCCCCTGGACGACGTGATTCCTGTCGATCCGGAATTCTTGCGACCCACGATTGACTACATGGATCACATTGCTGGTCTTCCCGGCATGTTTGCCCAATTTGGCATCCTGCCCGAACAGTTGTTAGACGGCCAAGGGCAGGCCGCTGAGCGGGTAAACATGACCACACACTCGGGAACTCACGTCGATGCGCCCTGGCACTACCACCCCACCATGAACGGTGGCGAGCGGGCCTGGACCATTGACGAAGTGCCGCTCGATTGGTTTTTTCGACCCGGTGTCAAGCTCGATATGCGGCACTTGCCCAGCGGACATCTGGTGATGCCCGAAGACATCGATGCGGCGCTGGCGGCCATCGATTACACCCTCAAGCCCTATGACATCGTTCTCATGAACACGGTCGCCGCCGCCGCTTACGGGACTGACCACTTTGTTGACACCGGTATCGGATTTGGGCGAAAGGCCACTTTGCACTTGACCGATCAAGGTGTTCGCGTTGTCGGCACCGATGCGTGGGGGTGGGACCTCCCCGTAAAAGACAATCGCAAACTCTTTGAGCAGACGGGTGATCCCTCGGTGGTCTGGGAAGGTCACAAGGCCGGCGCCGAGGTTGCCTATTGTCAGATAGAAAAGCTGCAACACCTCGACCAGCTGCCGGCAACCGGATTCACGGTTGCGTGTTTCCCCGCGAAGGTGCGCGGTGGTTCGGCGGGCTGGACCCGGGCCGTGGCCATTTTCGACGACTAGCGTTTCGTGCCCCTGGAGGGACTCGACTCCCCTACTGGCGCCACGCGCCACGAGACATGCTCGTGACGGCGCCAGCGGGGGCCCACCCAAGGGGGTTCTCGTGCACACACACCCACGAAATGAAAACCACCCACACGGGGTGGCCTTCATTTCGTGCCCCTGGAGGGACTCGAACCCCCAACCCTTTCCTTAGGACGGAACTGCTCTTCCATTGAGCTACAGAGGCGCTGGCGTGATAATTCTACGGTCCCTCTCGCGAGCACGACGAGAGAGGAGCGGCAACGTGAACTAAGCCGCCGGAACGAGGAAGTCTTCCCACGCGGGCTGATGACGGTCGAGGCCCAACGCAATCCATGCCGGCCCCGACGGCATGCGGGGAATAGAGCGCAGCTTCCAGCCCAGTTGAGCGAGCGTTCGATCTCCCTTGACGTTATTGCACCGAAAGCAGCACGCCACCAAGTTTTCCCACGAGTCCTGCCCTCCTCGCGACTTTGGCACGACGTGATCAATGGTGTTTGCCGACCGACCACAGTAGGCACAGTGGTTCGAATCGCGTCGCAACACTCCGCGTCGGGTCAGCGGTACGCGGCGCACATAGGGAACGCGCACGTAACGGGTCAGGATAATGACACTCGGACGCTCGTAAACACCCGTCACGGCCTCAATCGGATTCTCGAGATCCGCTTTGACAATCGTGGCCTTATTGTTCATCACCAGCATGAGGGCCCGCCGAAACGAAACCACCGCGAGCGGCTCATAACCGGCGTTCAAAACGAGAGTACGCATGTTGAAACTTTCTGTTCTGGCCTACCTGGCAGGTAGGCAGCGAGCAGGTGCGAGCATTCTGGCAAGGGCTGCTGTGGGCAAAACAAAAGGCACCGTCGTCATGACGATGCCTGGATATTTGGCCGCGCGGGAGTGCGCATGCTGAATATGTCACTCGGTATCAGCCCGCAGAAGCCGTGTCGTGTTTCTGATGAAACGCACGCGCGCTCATCCGTGGCCCGGATGGTGTGCAACGTTGACATGGCTCCTCCACACATTCCCTTGCAAAGAATGCTTGTGCCAACGATATGCCCGCACGTGGAAATCCCGAAATACGAAACGCCGCGAAATTCTTAGCTCACGATGAACAAGTGAAGAAGGGCGTCTCGCGACGTCACCACGACACCCCCGTCATCCACGGGCGAAAGCGTGACGTTTTTTCCTTCAAGACTGGCAACAATCGTGGCACCAGGAACGAGTCCGGCGTCTCGCATGGCTCGCAGCAGAACCGCGTCGGATTGAATCGGCTCACCGAGCCGCTTCAGCATTCCCTCGGCACGACCTCGACCCTCCGCAACAGCATCTGCCAACGAGATGACGCCATCAGAAAAAGCACGCGAGGGGAGTGAGCCCAGTTCTTCAAGGCCTGGAATCGGATTCCCGTAGGGAGATTCGTGCGGGTCGCCCAGCAGCGCGATGATTCGGCGTTCCACCTTCTCGCTCATCACGTGCTCCCAGCGGCAGGCCTCTTCGTGCACAAATTCCCATTCGAGACCAATCACGTCTGAGAGAAGTCGTTCGGCAAGGCGATGCTTGCGCATCACCGATATAGCGTCGCGGCGACCCAGGTCGGTCAGCACCAGAAGCCGGTCATCGGCAATCGCGACCAGGCCATCGCGCTCCATGCGTGCCACCGTTTGCGACACGGTGGGGCCGGAATGACCGAGCCGCTCAGAAATGCGGGCGCGAATGGGAATGAGCCCCTCTTCTTCGAGTTCAAGAATGGTGCGCAGATACATCTCTGTGGTGTCAATGAGATCAGCCATGAGCAGGATTCCCCGAGCTAAATGAGAGATGAGACAGTCAGAAGGCCGCCGACATCAGTTTAAGGCGCGCAGGGCAGCCTGCGCACGCTTCTAGACTTGGAGCATGGCCAATATCACGATTCCCGCAGAACTCCTCCCCCTCGATGGACGATTTGGGTGTGGCCCCTCAAAGGTGCGCCCCGAGCAAGTGGCCGCGCTGGCCGGACCGGGAGCAGCGCTGTTGGGCACCTCGCATCGCCAGGCGCCCGTGAAGAATCTCGTCGGTCGGGTGCGACAGGGCTTGAGTGATTTGTTTTCGCTTCCCGAGGGTTACGAGGTGCTCTTCGCCAATGGTGGCTCGACATCGTTCTGGGACTCCGCCGCGTTTTCGCTCATTGAGAAGCGCAGTGAAAACCTCGTTTTCGGCGAATTCGGTGGAAAGTTTGCCTCCGCAGCGTCAGCGCCCTGGCTCGAGGCGCCCCTCGTGCGGGAGGCGCCCGCAGGGTCGCGAAGTGACGTTGCGATCACCGACGGTATCGATATCTACGCCTGGCCGCATAACGAAACCTCGACCGGCGTGATGGCCGACGTGGTTCGCGTCGATGCGCCGGGTGCCCTCACCGTTATCGATGCCACCAGTGCGGCCGGAGGCGTTGTGATTGATGCCCATCAGGTTGACGCCTATTACTTTGCCCCACAAAAAAACTTCGCGTCTGACGGCGGACTGTGGTTCGCCCTCGTGTCGCCGGCGGCGATAGAACGCATCGAGCGCATCGCCGCGAGTGACCGCTATATTCCTGAATTCCTCAGTTTGAAAACGGCAGTCGACAATTCTCGACTCCAGCAGACACTCAACACCCCGGCTGTGGCAACACTGGTCATGATGGAGAACCAAATTGACTGGATGAACGCTCAGGGCGGTCTTTCCTGGTGCGATGCACGCACACGAGAATCTTCCGGCGTTCTCTACGAATGGGCGGAACGCGTGGAATACGCGACTCCCTTCGTGAGCAATCCGGATCATCGATCTCAGGTGGTCGTGACGATTGACTTTGATGACGCTATCGACGCGGCTGCGATCGCGCAGGTTCTTCGAGCCAATGGTGTTGTCGACACCGAGCCCTATCGCAAGCTCGGCCGCAACCAATTGCGGGTAGCCACTTTTACGGCCATCGATCCCGACGACGTGCGCGCATTGGTCGGGTGCATCGAATACGTTGTTGAACGAATGAGCTAGTCGCGGTCTTGGGCGCTCCTGCTATTTCGTGAGGTCTTCTTCGGTGAGGTCTTCTTCGTTCAGATCTTCTTCGTTGAGCAGATCGTGCTCGTCTACCAATCCGAGGTCGTGCTCGTCAATGTCATCGTCATCATCGTCATCATCATCATCATCGTCATCGTCATCGTCGTCATCGTCGTCATCGTCGTCAACGTCGTCATCGTCGTCAACGTCGTCAATCAGATCTTCGTCGTCGTCGATATCGTCAATCGGCACGAGAGCATCAATGCCCAGCGCCAAATCATCATCCTCAACAACCTCAAGTGCCTCGGCCTCGCTGAGGGTGCCCTCTTCGACAGCTTTGCGCTGCGCCTCGAGATACTCGGTCAGGCGCACAGACCAGGGAATCCACTCCGGAGCAACAAGTGCACCGTTGTCGGGCAAGAGCTCCGCCTCGACCACGGTCGGAGCATCCCCGTCAATGCTGGCCAGGGCCACCGTCCACAACCAGCCCGGATACCCGGCATGTCTGCATGAGAACTGAAGAACAGTAATTCCGTCTGCCTCATGATGCGTCGCGACGAGTTCGCCCACCGTGTTTGCCGGGGCAAAGTCCGACAGGGCGCTCACGGCCAAGTCGAGTTGTTGCGCAGAAGCGGGCTCAGAAGCGGGCATCGACGTCTCTGGCGTCGCCCTCCTAGGCATCGAGTTCTTCGGCCACGCGACGAAGCATGGCGGCAACCTTGCTGCCGTGCGCCGCATCCGGGTAGTGGCCGTTCTTCAGTTTGGAACCAATACCATCGAGGAGTTTGACCAAGTCTTCGACGATGATTGCCATGTCATCGGCGGGCTTACGGTTCGTTCGAGATACCGTCGGTGACTCGATGACGCGCACCGAAAGCGCCTGAGGCCCACGTTTGCCGTCTGCCAAACCAAATTCCAGGCGTGTGCCCTTGGCAATTCGAGCGCCTTCGGGCACGGCGGAAGCGTGCAAAAAGACTTCGCCACCCTCGTCTGAGGCGATAAATCCGAAGCCTTTGTCTTCGTCGTAAAACTTGACCTTGCCGGTTGGCATGTGAAACTCCCATGTCTCGATGTGGTTAGTTTACCGGCACGAAATACTCCCGCCCTATTCTTGAAGGATGGCCACTCCTCCAAAACCCGAAAGTTCCCGCATCGATCGTGTGCTCGCCGCCATGGTCGCGTCAATTATCGGGCTGTCTCTGATCTGCTTTGCCGCCCTGCTCATAGCGTCGGCAGTTGGTGTGAAGGGGTCCGACTTTGCCCAGGGAATCTGGCCAACCGTTGCTGCGCTGCCACTCATTGGTTTACCCATTGGCTTCGTGATGTTGATTATCTTGATAGTGCTCAACTGGTCACGTCGCCGCAAGAATTCGTCGCAAACATCGTGAGGATCGATACTGCAGGTCGCCGGGCAACGTATCTTGCTGGCCCTTCGTGAGTTCCGCGCTCGCACTTGTAAATCGCTTGTCGACACTCGACGAAGCCGTCATCGTTGAGGCACTGGCCATCCGTGAGCCGAAAACCATAGGCCTGCGCGACCTGTTTGACCTGGCCGAGTCGCTTCTCGTGACGTCATCGATTGATCGTGGCCTCGCTCGACTCAGCCGTGCCGAGCTCACGTCCATCGCCAATGGCGACAGCGACGAGCGTCTGATCGCGCGATGTGACGCGCTGCTACTCGGAGACGATACGGACATTTTTTCTGAGGTCACCGAACGTGCCCGTCACTGGACAACGTCGAGAGACCAGACAGCCCGCCCGACGTTCCTCGAGGTCTCGGTCATGGACGCGTCGGAGGCGAGAGCTGCATTTGTCGAAGGTTTGACGGCCGTTGCCATGCTCGATGAACTGCTGGCCGCCATCGCGCGCGGTCCGTTGCGCGTGAACGCCTCCGGCGCCCTGCCGAAGGCGTCGCTCGCTTTGCTCGAACACGTCATGCCCCGAACAGAAGTCCCGCTGCACGAACTGGTCTCGTGGGCCACCCAGGCCCGACTCGTGACCACTCGTCTGGGCAACATCGTGGTCGACCCCACCCGCGCGGCGGGCTGGAATCATCTTTCGCACTCAGAGCGCTGGACCTGGCTGGTGACACAATGGCTCGAGGACCTCAGCTCCGGAGCCAGCGACCTGCTGCAGACAACCCGATGGACTATGGCAGATCTTGACGAAGCCGCGTCCCACGAACTCATCGTGACGCATGCCTGGCTCGTTCCTATCATCGACGATGCTCTGGTCACGGCCCGCTTGCTCGGTCTGGTTCGCGAAAGTTCCACCAGCCCCGTGGCCCTCGCTGTTCTTCGCGACGGCGTGACTGCGCTGCGCACGTTTATCGATAAGAATGCCCCCGAGGAGACGAATAAAGTCGTCGTTCAACACGACCTGTCCATCATTGCGTCGGCTCCCCTCGACGCTACAACCGCCGCCCGTTTGCGCTCCATGGCACACGTTGAGTCGCGTGGCATGGCGAGCACGTTTCGGCTCAGTGCCGACAGCATCTCGCGAGCTTTGGCAATGGGCGAAACAGGCGAGTCGATACGCGCCTTCTTGGAGCAGGCCTCGGTCACCCCCGTGCCCCAAAACCTCATCTACCTGATCAATGATCTCGGGGCTAAGCACGGCAGCGTTCTCGTTTCGCGCGGTGCGAGTCGAACCACGGTGACGGCAGCAAATGATCAGCTCGCCGGACTCTTTTCGGTCGATTCCAATTTGCGCAACCTTCAACTCGCGCGCATCGATGACCTTACCTTTGAGACCGCCGTCGAACCCAATGCCGTTCTCAGCATGCTCGTCGAAGCTGGCTATCCGGCCATCGCGAGTGAATCGGGCCCACGCGCAGAGGTGGTTCTGGACGAGGTGAGACATCCCGCACTAGCGGCCCTCGTTGCGCGCTTGCGATCTCAGGGCGGAGAGATCCCGATGGATGCCTCCTGGCTTAAACGCCAGCTCGACCTCGCCATTAGAAACAAAGAAAGCGTGATCGTAACCGTCGCGATGCCCGACGGCGAGCGCGAATTCGAACTCGAGGTAACGGCTCTCGCAAACGGTCGTCTGCGTGGACGTGACGTGCGCGGCTCGGTGGAGCGCACTCTGCCGCTCGATTACGTCACGGCTGTCAGGGCGACAGGGTAGCGTTGACTCTTATGCCGGATGGACCCCTGATCGTTCAGAGCGACCGCACGGTTCTGCTCGAGGTTGCCCACCCCGACGCCACCACCGTGAGACACGAGTTGGCCGTCTTTGCCGAGTTAGAGCGCGCCCCCGAACACATCCACACGTATCGCATTACTCGGCTCGGCTTATGGAACGCGCGGGCAGCAGGACACACCGCCGAAGAGGTCCTCGGCACACTCGAGCGCCATGCAAAGTTTGCCATCCCCGAAAGTGTGAGTACCGACATCGTCGACACGATGAATCGGTTCGGGCGATTGTCCATCGAGCGCGACGGCGATGTGCTTGTTCTTCGTGGCGATAATGCCGCAATCCTGGCTGAGGTGACCAAAGCAACCAAGGTGCGCGATTTGCTCGTGGGTCAACGCTCCGATGGGGGCTTCGAGATCGCAGCGTGGGCGCGTGGCAGCCTCAAACAAGAGCTCGTTAATCTCGGCTGGCCCGCCGAAGACAATGCCGGGTTCCGCCCCGGAGCGCACAAAGACATCGATTTAGTCACCGACGGCTGGCACCTTCGGCACTACCAAGAAAAGGCTGTCGACCACTTTCTGGGCGGCGGATCGGGGGTTGTTGTCTTGCCGTGTGGCGCGGGCAAGACCCTCGTGGGTGTCGGCACCATGGCGAAAGCAAAAACAGAGACTCTCGTCTTGGTCACGAACACCGTGTCGGCGCGTCAGTGGCGCGACGAGATTCTTAAGCGCACAAATTTAACTGCTGACGACGTTGGTGAATACTCCGGTTCACTGAAAGAAATCAAGGCCGTCACGATTGCGACGTATCAAATATTGACCGCCAAGCGTAAGGGCGAATTCGCTCACCTCGCCCTACTCGACGCTCTCGACTGGGGACTCGTCATTTATGACGAGGTGCATCTCCTACCGGCTCCCGTGTTCAAGCTCACCGCCGAGTTGCAAGCCCGTCGGCGTCTGGGCCTCACGGCAACTCTGATTCGCGAGGACGGTCGCGAATCAGATGTGTTCAGCCTGATTGGCCCCAAACGTTTTGACGCGCCGTGGAAAGAAATCGAGGCCGAGGGTTTCATTTCTCCGGCGATCTGTGTCGAGGTTCGTATTGATCTCGATGGCGATGAGCGCATGACCTACGCCGCGTCGTCAGACAAAGATAGATATCGGCTGGCCGCTACCAGCCCAACGAAGCTTGCGGTCGTGCGCAAGCTGATCGACGCGCATCCCGATGACCGCATTCTCGTGATCGGTCAATACCTGGATCAACTGGCCGAATTGGGTGATGCCCTGGGCGTGCCCGAGATAACGGGAGCGACCCCCATCGACGAACGCGAACGCCTTTTTCATGAGTTTCGCGAGGGCAGAATTCGTGTGCTCGTGGTGAGCAAGGTGGCCAACTTCTCGATTGATCTGCCCGAAGCGAGCGTGGCCATTCAGGTCAGCGGCGCTTTTGGCTCGCGCCAAGAAGAGGCGCAGCGCTTGGGACGCCTGCTCCGTCCGAAACAGGACGGGCGTTCCGCGACGTTCTATACGCTCGTCGCGCGCGAT
>WLNS01000052.1 GCA_009699665.1 Actinomycetota bacterium | reverse complement strand
TGCTTTCAGTGCGCAACCGACCTCTCGCACAAAGTCGGGTCGGGCGCCAGACTCTGAAGTTCTCTGGTGTGCTCAACACGAAGCGCGGCATTGTGGCGGTGGGTGGCGCACTCGTCGCGGCAGGTGTGGCCTGGTTTGTCAGCGGCATCCCCGGCTTGGGCCTGGTGGTCGGAATGACCGTCGGCGCTCTTCCGCTCGTGATCTCGCGCGTGCGCGCGGCACGAGCAGCCAAGGCCCGTGCCAGCGAGTGGCCGGTTGTGATTGATGACCTCACGGCGCGTTTTCGTTCCGGCGGCACGGTAACCGATGCCCTGGCTTTTCTCGCGGAATCGACCCGGGGGCAAATTCGAGACGGCGCCAGGGACTTTATGGTGGCCGTCACCACGACGGCAGACGTTTCTCAGTCGCTCGATCTGGCCAAATCGAGGTGGCGTGATGGCGTGGGGGATAGGGTCGCAGAAACACTGAGACTCGCATCGGATTGTGGTGGGGCCGGAGTCATGACGGCGTTGGCCGCACTCGGTCGTGACGTGCGTCGCGAATTGGCTGTCGCGGCAGAGGTCAGCACGAGAAGCGCCTGGATTCGTGTCGCTGCCACGGTCGGCGCCGTAGCCCCCTGGATTGCCGTGCTGGTGCTCAGCCTCAGGCCCGAAGGTCGGAGCGCCTACGCGACGGCGGAAGGGTCTGTGCTGTTGGTCGTCGGCTATGTGATGACCATTGTGGCCTACCTCGTGATGGTGCGCATCGCTCGCCCCGTTGCCGAACCGCGAGTATTTTCGTGACGGGGCTGGCGGCACCACTCGCGCTGGGGGTGCTTCTTGGCGCAGGCTTCTGGTTGTGTTCTTCGGTGTTCGTCGCGATGAGGAACCACCGACTGTCTGATCGCGTGGCACCCCGCGTGGCGCGCGTCTCTCGCGCCGCATTCATGCACGCGGTCGAGGGTGCCCAGGCTCGGGGCGGATATCGATTCTTGCTGCACAGCACCGCCCGGTTGATTCCGGTATCCCGCGATTCCTTGGCGAGACGACTGGTGTGGGTCGAGCAGGGCGTCTCCGAAGCGTCCTTCCGGCAAGGCGTGGTGGTGCGTTGCGCTCTGGGATTAGGGGTTGGTGTCGGCACGGGTGGGCTTGTCGTGATGTTGGGCTCGGGTGTCGGCTCGAGTGCGGGCGTGATTGCCGGTGCCGCACTCATCTGCGCTCTTGCGTTTGCGACCTGGCCCTTTTACCAACTTCGTCGCGCTGTTCGGTCAGTTCATGGCGATCTTGACGGTGAGATTGCTGCCGTCTTGGGTTTTCTTGCCGTAGCGGTTGCGGGCGGTGAGACTCTGCCCCACGCAGTAACCCGAGTATCGAGAATCGGAAGCGGTCGCCTGTGCCGCGAGCTTGCGCGCGTCACGCAAGAAGTGGCGTGGGGGCAACAGTTCGGCATCGCCCTGTCGGCGGTGGGTGATCGAACGGGACATGCCGCAACCTCGCGCGCTCTGGCCAGCATTGCCACGGCGCTCGCCACGGGTGCCCCCGTGGCCTCCGTGCTTCGCGATGAGGTCGATGCGCTTCAGGCCACGCGAGCCCGGTTGGTGATTGAGCGGGCATCACGCCAAGAAGTGGGCATGCTTCTTCCGCTCGTATTCATGATTCTGCCGGTGACCGTCCTCTTTGCCGTGTTCCCCGGGATTGCGGCCGTGCAGTCGACATTCTCGTGACACCGGGGCAGCTGGCTTCGCCAGTGCGCAGGGCACAGACCTGTGCTGCCGAAGCGCGACCGACCTGTGCCGAACTACGTCGCAGCTGGCCTGCGCTGGTGCCAGAGAAACTCTTGCTCGAGGCTGTGGCCCAGCTGGAACAGCGCGGCTTCGTCGCCCGGGCCCGCAATCAGTTGCACTCCCACGGGCATACCGTCGCGGTCAACTCCCACGGGGAATGACGCCGCCGGCAGCCCCGAGAGGTTTGCCGAAATAGTGAAGGTGGCCGTGCGCCTTTCGAGGATGCGCTCGCCGGCTGGGTCTTCGTTGGCCTCGGCGTACACCTGGCCGAGCGGCGGCACGGTCGTCGCCATGGTCGGGGTCAGGAGAACGTCAAACTTGTCACCCCACTGCGCCACCACGCGACGGGCCTGCGTCTGAATGTCCATCTCGAGAGCCACGTAGTCGATTGACGAGAAGGCGCGAGCCTGATCGAGTCGATACTGAATGAACGGATCGCAGAGCGACGGGTCCGTGATGGCGGAGTTTGCTAGGTAGGCGCTCATCACTTGCCCCACGAAAGCACCGATAGTGGGCGGATCAAAAAGGTAGGCATCCACGGTGCTGACGTGGTGGCCGAGCGATTCGAGATGGCGCGCCGCAAGGTCGGCCGCCGCAACGCAGTCATCGTCAACATCGACGCCAACATTCGACAGGGAAAGGATGCCGATGCGCAGACCCGATTCTGCCGGGTGAAGCTCCTGAACAAAGGGCCGGACGGGACGTTGCGTCGCAAACCAGCCGGTGCGGTCGCCCGGCGCGAGAACGTCCAGGATGGCGGCTGTGTCCTCTACTGTGCGCGTGAGCACGCCATCTGTCGAGGCGAAGAACCAGTGCCCAAAGCCGGAGGGCACCCGGGCGCGACTCGGCTTGAACCCCACGAGACCGTTCATGGATGCGGGAACGCGGATGGAGCCACCCCCGTCGGAAGCATGAGCGACGGTAGCGAGCCCGGCCGCAACAGCGGACCCCGCGCCACCCGACGAGCCGCCCGCCGAGCGCTCGCTGTTCCACGGATTGCGCGTGGCGCCATAACGAGAGTTGACGGTGTCGGTCAGGGTGACGAACTCGGGAGTGTTGGTGCGACCCACGAAGGAGAACCCTGCGTTGCGAAAGAGGCTGACGACGAGCTCATCTTTCTGTGCTGGCGCATCGTCGATGGCGCGCGAACCCATGGTGTTGGGCTGCCCAACCGCGTTGACGAAATCCTTGAGTGGCAGTGGCACCCCCTCAAAGGGACGCACCTCACCACCCGATGAAATCCGCCGTTCAGATTCCCGCGCAGATTCCCTGGCGAGGTCGCGGTCGAGCCAAATCACGGCGTTGAGCTCCGGATTGCGGGCATCGATGCGCGCGAGAGTGAGTTCCATCACCTCAACGGGCGAGATCTTGCCGTCTCGAATGGCCCGGGCAAGATCGACGGCCGAACTGTCGAGCGGCGAAGCGGCCTCGCTCACGCGTTGTTCACGACTTCAAAGATGTGAATCTCCGTTGCGTCTGGCTTGCTGTCGGCTTGTCCCACAAAGACGGCCCGCGTCATCCAGTCGTAGTCAGGGTGCGCGACCCGAAAGTGCGGGCGCGTCATGAAGTACTCGATCTCGAGGGTTCCCGGTTTCGCATAGCGGGTGAGTCCAGTGTTGAGGATGTCGATGACGACACCATTGTTGAGCTGAATCTGATAGCGGGCCTCAACCTCGAGAACGTCCTTGCCGCTGCGCATGGTGGCCCAGTCGCCTCCGCCGTGCAGCACGGTGCCCTCAAACCCGTCGCCGCGAACCTGGCCGCCCGTGATGGGAATGAAGAAGAGGGTGCCGCTTCCGCTCTTTCCCACCTCCATCCAGCCGTCGACCTCGGCGCGAATGGTGAAGCAGTAGCGCAGTGCGGGCGTGGGGGGCATTTCGGCCATGTGGAGCTCCTTTTTTGCTCTGGTGGTTCATTACAGCAGAGTTGTGAGTCTTCTTCAACGAATCCGGTGCACTGCCCCTCATTGGCCGCTGGTCGACCAGTGTGGCAGCGATTCTCTCGGCAGATTTGCCACGACTTTTGTGTGATGCAAAAAGACACAATAGGAAATAGCGACTGTGCTGTACGTTCGAAGATGAAGAAACGTCACAGTGATGACGTCGACATTTTCGACCGAAAAGAGACATCGTGGAACGCAGGTCAATTGTGGTTGCGGGCGGTGGGCCCACCGGGCTCGCGGTTGCGCTCGGACTGGCTCAGCGAGGTGCAGAAGTAACGGTGCTGGACAGGGATCCAGAACCCAGCACGGCTCCCCGAGCTCTCGCCTACCTTCACCCGGTGTTGCCCGGCTTCGCCGCACTTGGCGTGCTCGACGACATCAAGGCTGAGGCCGCCATTGGCGACGGCATCAACTTCATCGACCACGCGTCGGGAGAGTCTTTCCACATGACGTTGGATGCCATCGAAAACGATTTTCCCTTCGCGTTCGTTCCCCAGCTCGGTCAACACCGCGTGAGCGCGATTCTGCTGCGTCACCTCGCAGCGTTTGATAATGCTCAGGTTCTCTACGGTCACGAAGTGGTCGGCATTCGACCTGACGACGACGGCGTTACCCTGACCGTCAACACCGCCGAGGGGGAACAGGTTATTGTCGCGGACTGGCTCGTCGGAGCCGACGGTGCGGCGAGTGCGGTGCGTAAGCTCATGGATCTCTCGTTTGACGGCATGACCTGGCCCGAAAAATTCGTCTCCACAAACATCCGCGCCGACCTGCATGCCGCTGGTCTGAAGAAGTCCAATTGGCGAATTGACCCGGTCTACGGCGCCGTGATTGCCCGTTACTCCTCTGATGAGCACCTCTGGCGGTTCACTTTTAAAGAGGATGCCGAACTCCCTGACGAAGCACTCGAGGAGCGCATCCACGCTCACTTTGAGACCGCGATACCGGACAACCTGCCCTACGAGTTGGTGCAGTTTGCCCCGTACCGCATGCACCAGCGCGCGACATCCTCGTTTCGATTTGGTCGAGTCTTGCTTGCCGGTGACGCTGCTCACGTGACCAATCCGATTGGCGGGTTGGGCCTGACGGGCGGGTTCTGCGACGCGTTCGTCCTCTCAGAGGCATTGGCCGCCGTGGTTCACGGTGAGGCCGAGGACGCGGTACTGGATCGATACTCCGACGAGCGTCGGCGCGTGTACCTCGAGTACGTCTCGCCAACAGCTTCAATGACCAAGGGACTCCTGTTCGACGATCACCCCGCCGAGGTGAAGCAGCAGATTCTCGGGCATCTTCGCCATCTGCGCGACGACAGAGAGTTCCGCCGTCAAGACTTGCTCAGCATGCAGGCGATGGTTACTCCATCGCTCCTCGGATAGGCAGAGAGAGAATCATGGAACACAGCTACTTCTGGATCTCCGGCGACAAGGTGAAGGCCACCGCGGGAACCATCTTCGCGGGCTCGATGTTTGTTGAACATCTGACGAACGGCAAGCCCACTACAAAGCCGAACATCGTGCTCGTGCATGGCGGTGGCGGCCAGGGAACCGACTATCTCACGACGCCAGACGGTCGCCCGGGGTGGGCTCCCCTTTTGGCCGAGCAGGGCTATCCCGTCTATGTCGTCGACAGGCCGGGTCACGGTCGTTCTCCCTATGACCCCGAGGCGTTGGGTGCTCCCACGCCGACGTGGGGTGCAGAGTTGCTCACCGGCATTTTTCTTGGCGACCCACAGGGCCCCCCACTGCCCCCCAACACGCAGTGGCCCGGCGCACTCGACGGCAGCGACGACCTTTTCGCCCAGTTCGCCGCCTCGCAGGGCCCACTGCCGTCGAACCTCGGTGACATGCACGCACGGGAGCGTGACCGTCTGGTCAGTCTTCTCGAGCGAATTGGTCCGGCAGTGATCTTTGCCCACTCCGCGGGTGGCCCCGGCGCGATACTGGCCGCCGATGCCCGCCCCGAACTGGTGCTCGGGCTGGCCGCCATCGAAATAATTGGACCGCCTTTCTTGGGACGCCCCGGAATGGAGCTTCCGTGGGGTCTCGCGGCAGCGCCGATGCACTACGAACCTGCCGTCGCCGACCCGTCTGAAATTCAGTTGGTGATTGACGAATCGAAGCCGGTTCCCGAGGCCCTTCAGGCGGAACCTGCGCGCACGTTGCCCAACTTGGCGCGCGTGCCGATCGCTATCGTGACGGCCGAAGCGTCGCCGTTCACCTACTTTGACGGACACCTGAAAGACTTTCTCGATCAGACCGGCTGCAACAGCACGGTCATGCGCCTGGCCGACCAGGGCATCCACGGCAACGGTCACGGCATGATGCTGGAACGCAACAATGCCGACGTTTTGGCCGTGATTGAAGCGTGGGTTGCCGGGCTTGGCCGGGCTGCCGGTTGACATGCGCCGAGCTGAGTTTCTGGTGAGCATCGTTCCTGCGTTACCGGCACGCACGCAGTGAGCGACGAAGCTTTCTTCGCCACTCCCGCGACCCTTTTTTTGAGCGACGCGGATGTGGCCGAATTATCTGATGGCGATGCTGTTATCGCAGCGCTCGCTGAAGCGTATGCCCAACCCGACGATCCTCAAGCCACGCCTGAACGAGTTGTTGTGCCCACCGCGACAGGGTGGCAGCGCGTGATGCCGTCTGCTCCGCCCGGGTCTCGATTTGCTGGCTCAAAGACAATCTCGGCTTCGGTCAAAAATGGCGTGGTGAGTTATTTGATCTCACTCTTTGACCAATACGACTCTCGGCTTGCGGCACTCATCGATGGCAATCGCATTACCGGACTTCGAACAGCGGGAACTGCTGCGGCCGCGCTGACCAAGCTCGTGCCAGATCGCCCCATCGTCGTGGCCGTGATCGGGTCAGGCTTTGAGGCGCGGGCACAATTACGAGCGGCAAGCCGCGTTGCGACCATGAGCGATGTGAGAGTGTCGAGTCCCACAGCCGCAAACCGCGAGCAGTTCGCCGCGGAACTCACCGCGGAGCTTGGCATAACGGTCACCGCTGTCGACTCTGCCCAAGACGCCACGCGTGAGGCTGATCTCATTCTGTGCGCGGCCCGTTCTCGGGATGAGTCCCCGACGCTTCTCTCAGAGTGGGTGGCCGAAAACGCAACTGTCGTGTCGATAGGGTCAACGACGCCGACACAGAAAGAACTTGACCCGGCGCTCATCGGCCGCGCAAAACTTGTTGTCGCCGACGCGCTACACGAGGTGTTGAACGATTCGGGCGACATGATTGCGGCCCGCGCGGCTGGGTTTGACCCCGCGAGCGTTACCGTCTCGCTTCACGACCTTCTGGGCGGCCGCATCAGCCGCGCCCCCGAGGGTATCGCGATTTATAAGTCAACGGGCTCGGGATTTCAAGATCTCGTGATTGCCGAGCTGCTCTACAACCTCGCGGTTGAGCGCGGGATCGGAACCCCGTTACCCGTGGGCATTCTCACCATCCGAAAGTAAGCCTCACGAAAGGACGGCTCCCCGTGGTCGACTACGACAAGTCCAACGCGCGCGAATGGGCGCGCAAAAACTTCATTGGTGCCACGGGCGTCAATCTTCCTTCGTATAGCGCCAACTTCAGCACCATCAACGACGACGCGATTCGTCACGATGTTGCCCTGACGGAATCATTTGGTTATGCCTCGACGCTGCTTGCGACAGAAGTCTCGATAACGCCTGAAGAAAATGCTCGCGTGACGGCACTGGCGCGCGAGGTCACAACGAAGGATTTTGGGCTGTTCTTTCACGCGGCCTTCAACAGCCTCGAAGAGAATATTGCCGCCGTGCGGCTGGCCGAGCGGGCAGGTGCAGATCGCGTGCTTCTCTCCTACCCCACGTCGTTCTGGCCCACGAGCGAGGATGAAATATTCGCCTACACACAGGCCTTCTGTGACGCCACAGATTTAGCCGTGATGCTTTTCCCTATTCCCCTGTGGCAATTTGAGCGCATCCACCCCGCGGGCATGCAGGTCTCCTTCGTGCGACGCATTCTCGATGCCATGCCGAATGTGGTGGCCATTAAGGCCGAGCAAGGCTTTCCGGGAATCCCGGGCTTGATGGAGATGTATCACCACTTTCGTGACGAGGTTGTTATCTCGTGCCCCATCGAGGCCGATCTGATTCCGCTGCTCTCAGTCATGGACATTCAATATTCGGGAACGAGTAACACCAACTGGCTGGGGGACTGGTATCCGAAAGCTTTGCACCAGGCACAAAACGGTCAGTGGGAACAAGCAATGCAGAGCTGGTGGAAAATCGCGCCGGCTCGAGCTGCTGCCGGCCAAGCGCAGGCGTCAGCACAGACCATCAGCGTGCTCAACCGCACCACGTGGAAGTATCAAGAGTGGCTGGCGGGCTACAACGGCGGAGCGCTCAGAGCTCCCGCCATGCGCGTGCCAAACAACGTCATGAAGTCTCTGCGGGCAGGGCTACTTGCCTCTGATCGACCCGTAACCGACCTGCCCGATTCTGAATTCATTCGGGGGCGCATCATTTCCTAGTGCGACAGCCCGAGCTTGTCGTAGACCCAGCGCATCCAGCGTGGTGCCCACCAGTTGGCGCTGCCAAAGAGCTTCATCAGTGACGGCACCAAAAGGGCACGCACGACGGTGGCATCGAGGATGATGGCGAACGAGATTCCGAGTGCGAGCATCTTGATGCTCGAGATTCCCGAGATGGCCAGCGGCAAGAAGTTGGCAGCCAGCACGAGCGCGGCAGCCGTAATGATGGGACCGCTGCGCTGCAGGCCGAGCGCCACCGAGTCTTCGGTCGAGAGTCCGGCGTCGTGCTGCTCTTTGATGCGACTGAGCAGGAAGAGCTCGTAGTCCATCGAGAGGCCGAACGTGACGACGGCGATCAAGATGATGTTTGACGCGTCGATGCTGCCCGTCGTGGTGAAGTCACCGATGAGCCACTTGAGATGCCCGCCCACAAATACCCAGGTGAGAAAGCCCAGTGTTGCGCCGAGCGACATGATGTTGAACAGGAAGGCCTTGAGCGGCAACAGCACGCTGCCCGTAAAGAGGAAGAGCAGAATCAGTGTGGCGGCAAACACCCACAGCACGAGCCACGGCAGCATGCGCGTGATTCCGGCGAGTGAGTCGGTGTAGTCGGCCGCGATGCCACCCACCTGCACGGTGAATGGCTCGTCGAGTGCTCGAATGTCTTGCGTGAGCGTGACGCCATCGTTGCCTCGTGCTTCGACATCGTGGACGGCCACGATACGCTGCTGATCGCCCGCAAGATAGTCGGCAAACGCTGCAGCTACACGTGGGTCGGTTTGGCCGTCAACCGTGACACCGGCAACCGACTGCACCCGGGTGATGTGGTCGAGTTTGCTCAGTTCGGTGGCGTAGTCGGCCGCCTGTTGTTCACTCGCGCCCGTGAGAATGATTTCAACCGGCTTTGACTCTTGTCCGTCGAACCGTTCGCGCACCAACTGGCTCGAGACCGCAACAGGGTCGCTGGCGGGAAGGATGCGCTCGTCGACGAGGCCGAACTTCACTCCCGCACCGAGACTCATCAGGGCACCCAGGCCGAGAGCTGTCACGACGAGCACAGGCACAGACCAACGCATGACCCAGCGCGACAAGCGACTCCATGCGCCCGAGTCCTTA
>WLNS01000051.1 GCA_009699665.1 Actinomycetota bacterium | reverse complement strand
GGCCTAGGCCGGAAACGACGACCTCGCGCTGTAGCCAAAGTCCATCAGCAGCGAGTGCCCGTTGACCCCGCGCGATGCGGTCGACGATAGGTAGAGCACGGCGCGGGCGACATCGTCGGCGGTAAGCACGGGATAGTCCACGCCGACAAAACCTTTTTCGCCAATCCCCAGGTCGGCGCGCGACATGGGGGTGTCCACAATGGATGGGCTCACCGTATTCACGCGAATGCCCGCGCGCTCCCACTCGACGGCGAGCGAACGCGCCATGTGCACGATTGCAGCCTTCGACGCGTTGTAGACAACCATGTCGGGCGAAGCCACAAATGCCGAGTCGGAGGCAATCATGACGAAGGTGGCATCGGTGGCGGCTTCGAGATGAGCGAGGCCGGCTTTGGCCACGATAAAGGCCCCGACCACGTTGACATCTATCGTCTGACGAATCTCATCGGCGCTGACATCGCCGAGCGACCTGCCCACTGGCCCCGAAACGGCGGCACAGTGCACGAGGGTATCGAGTCCGCCGAGTTCATCGACGAGATGCTTGAGGGCATCAGCGACGGCAGTCTCATCAGTGACATCGGCGACGGCCGAGTGCAGCGAGTGACCCGCCTCCGACGCCAGTTCCAGTGTGCGAGCCATGCCGATCTCGTCGCGACTGACAATGCCCACGCGAGCACCCTCGGCCGCGAAGGCCAGAGCGCTCGCCCGGCCGATGCCCGAACTGCCGCCCGTGATGATGACGCGGCGGTCGGTGAGTTTGAGGTCCATGGGCGCTCCTTTCGTTGAGTTCTATTGTCGTCTGATTTCGACAAGCTCAATCACCGGCAACAAGCTCAATCACCGGCAACAAGCTCAATCACCCAGATGTCGCCTGCTGAGCCCGACCTGCCTCTTCCGTTCGCTATTAAGCAAGTGCTTAGATAGTCGGAGGTCAGCTTCAACGCGAGGTCTGATCACACGCTTACCCAGAACGAAATCTCAAGGAGTCCCCATGCCCGACAATTCTCACCGTCACGGAAAGCGCGTCACGCGCATCACCGAGGTCACCCACCCGCTTGATCCACTGACCGAGGGCGAGATTGCCCTGGGTCGCAGCATCATCGAGGCTGCCGGGCTCATCACCGACACCGTGCGCTTTCCCGCCGTACTTCCGGTGGAGCCCGATAAGAAGGCCACCTTCGCGTGGAAGCCCGGCAAGCCCTTTGATCGCAGCATCCTCTATGTGTTGCTCGATACGGCCACCGGCATCTCGCACGAGGTTGTGGTCTCGGTCACCGACGAGAAGATCACCTCGCAAACAAAGGTAAAGAGCGACGAGCACCCCTATGGCCAACCGCCCTACCTGTTCGAGGAGTATGAGCGTGTTGAGGCGCTGGTGAAGGCGAACCCCGAGTGGCAGGCGGCCATCGCGCGACGCGGCATCACCAACGTTGACGACATCTTCTGTGCCCCACTTGCGCCCGGATACTTTGGTTTTGAAGACGAGATTGGGCGGCGCATGATTCGCTCGCTCACGTTCTTGCGCGATACGCCGGACGATTCTCCGTGGGCGCATCCAGTGGAGGGCCTACTGGTCACCATCGACCTCACCAAGGGTGAAGTCGTGCGCGTGCAGGACGAGGGTGACGTGCCCACGCCCACCGGATCGGGCAACTACGACGTGGGCACTGTGGGTCCGGCACGAAAGTCGCTGCGGCCGCTTGAAATTACGCAGCCCGAGGGGCCCAGCTTCACCGTAAACGGATCGCTCGTCGAGTGGGAGAACTGGAAGTTCCGGGTCTCGTTCAACTCGCGCGAGGGCCTGGTGCTCAACCAGGTCACCTTCGCCGACAAGGGCGAGGACCGTTCCGTGCTCTACCGCGCCTCAGTTCCTGAGATGGTGGTGCCCTATGGCGACACGAGCATCAACCGCTACTGGATTAGCTACTTCGATGCCGGAGAGTACCTCCTCGGAAAGAATGCCAATTCACTCGTCCTGGGCTGCGACTGTTTGGGCGTGATTCACTACTTCGACGGCGTGGCCGCCGACGACCACGGTCACCCTATCGTGGTGGGTCAAGCCGTGTGCATGCACGAAGAGGACTTCGGGGTGATCTGGAAGCACACCGATCTGGCCGGCAAACCCGACTCACGCCGGTCGCGTCGCTTTGTGATTTCGTACTTCGCCACCATCGGCAACTACGACTACGGGTTCTTCTGGTACCTGTACCTCGACGGCACCATTCAGGTGGAGGCCAAGGCGACCGGCGTGGTCTTCAACGGCGCGGGCATCCCCGGCAGCCACGACCCCCACGCCCACGAGATTGCTCCCGGGCTGTTTGCCCCCGTGCACCAGCACCTCTTCTCGGCACGCCTCGACGTAGCCATTGACGGACTCGACAACTCGGTTGACGAAGTCGAGGTCGTGGGCATCCCGATGGGACCGGAGAACCCGCACGGCAATGCCTTCACCTACACCGTCAACACGCTCACGACCGAGGGTGGTCGCCTCGCCAACAACGCGGCCCTGCGCACGTGGCACGTGACCAGCGGACACCGTAAGAACTACACCGGCGCGTCGACCCAGTATCAGCTGATTCCTCAGGGATATCCGGTGCTGATGGCGCAGCCCGAGTCCTCGGTTGCTCAGCGCGCGGGCTTCGCCACGAATCACCTCTGGGTGAGCAAGTACGAGCCCAACGAGATCTGGCCGGCGGGCATGTACCCCAACCAGCACGCTGGTGGAGCTGGCGTGCCCGAGTATGTGGCCGGGGGGGACTCCATTGTGAACGAGGACATCGTGTTGTGGCACCAGTTCGGCCCCACCCACATTCCCCGAACCGAAGACTGGCCCGTGATGCCCGTTGACTACTCGGGCTTCCTGTTCAAGCCCTACGGTTTCTTCGACGTGAACCCGGCCCTCGACCTGCCCGACGGCACCAACGTCTCGTGTGCCTGCTGCGGTTCGGGTAGATGCGGCACCGACGCGTGCACGTGCACTCACGAGCACTGACAAAATAGGGATCAGGAAGGACAACGATGTCTGAAGCTCCCATGAATACCCCCGCCGATACCGACCTGTGGCTGCCCCTCGATGGGCTCGCCCCCGGATTCGATGCCTTTCGCGCACCGCACTCTTCGGCCCTCGAGGGCCGTGCCTTCACGTGCGTGATGGCCGGTGGTGCGGTGACCGTGGCGAACAGCTTCGACGGCGGCCGTCTCACGTGGACGGTGAACGGTCCCGACGGTGAAAACTCGTCGAGCACGAACTACGAGGCGTTCGAAGTCGCTGAGGACCTTTTCTATGCGCAGGTGAAATCCGAGCACCGCGACGACGAAGCGATTGCCCTGTTCATCGATTTTGCGGCCGGCACAGGACTGTCGGTCATCACCGTGATTGGCCCCGAAGGTCAAACGCCCGTGCGCGTGACTCAGCGTTTCATGCCCTTCGTGATCGAGGGCCACGCGACCCCCGGTCCCGCTCCCGCGCCCACAAACGCGCTCGTGGGATACCGCGCGTGGTGGCGATACTCTGACGTGCACGCCTACGAACACGTGTACCTCTCGGAGCACTGGTACACGTGGCACTGCTTGGCCGGCCCCGAAAAGACGCTTGCCGACACCGACGAGCAGACCACCTATGAGGTGCGTCCCGGCTTTTATGTATTCGCCTGGCGCGAAAAAGTAATCCCGTGCGCTGCCGTGACGATTGCCGACCATCGCGATCCGGCAAACCTGCGCTCGCACGGTGCCCTCTTTGGTCTCGACGAAGCGGGCACGGCCGCGGTAATGTTCACGTTCGGTGCACACGGCACAAAGCTTGCCAAGGCCGACTACCCGGCCGACCTTGACCCCGCGCTGTGGTGAGTCACGTCACTCAACGTCACTCACCACTCGCCCGACCCCATCGGAGAACACATGTCACACGCCGACCTCATTATTCGTAACGCGCACATTGCCACCCTCGATCCGCATGCGCCGTGGGCGAGCGCCCTCGCTGTTCGCGGTGGCCGTATCGTGGGCGTCGGGTCTGTTGACGAGCTGCACGACGAATTCTACGGTCCGCAGACTCGTGACGTGGACATGGGCGGAGCCACCGTCATGCCCGGGCTACACGACGCACACAACCACCACCAGGTTGGCGGCAAGGCCGATCTGATGGAGATCGAGTTCTTGCCCACGGCCACGCTCGACCAGATTGTCGAGATGATTCGCGCCTACGCGCTCGAGCTCCCCGAAGGGGCGTGGGTGGTTGGCGGTTCCTGGGGCAGCACGCTCATCGCAGAACTGAACGAACCCGGTGCCAAGCAACGCATCGACGACGCTTCTGCCGGGCGACCGGTGCTGCTCGTTGATGACAGTCACCACAACAAGTGGGCCAACTCGCGCGCACTCGAACTCGCGGGTATCAGCGACGCCACCCCCGATCCCGTCGACGGAACGATTGTGCGCTACCCCGATAGCAACGAACCCACCGGCATGCTTTTCGAAACCGCGGGACTCATTGCCGAGCGCGTGATGAACGAACTCAACCCGATGACCCCCGCCCTGTGGGCCAGCACGAGCGAACGCGGAATGCAGATTCTGCACAGCTACGGCGTCACGGCATTCATGGATGCCGGCGTGAGCTTGGAACTGCTCGAAGCGTTCCGCACGCTCGATACGGAAGGCCGCCTCAAATCGTGGGTCGTGAGCTGCCTGATGGCCAACAACATGATCTTCGATGCCGACCCGGTGGGCGAGGGCTTGGTATGGCAGGGCGATACGTTCCGCACCGAACATCACCGGCCCGACTTCATCAAGATCTTTCTCGACGGAATTCCGCCCACGCTGACCGCGTGCTTCCTCGAGCCCTATCTGCCCAGCGCGGAACACGGTGACCACTGGCACGGCGAGATAACGATGTCGGTGGACGAGCTCGAGTCGTGGCTTGTTCGCGCGGCCGAACGCGGCCTCGGCGCCAAGGTTCACTGCACGGGTGACGGAGCGGTGCGACACGTGCTCGATGCGGCCGAGAAGGTTCGCGCGGCCGGCCACAGCACTCCCCTGCATATCGCGCACGGACAATTTGTTGCCGTCGAGGACGTGCCCCGCATGGCCCGCCTGCAGGTCACCGCCGAAATCTCGCCCACCCTGTGGTTCCCCGGCGTGATCTACGAAGCCATCAAGCTCGTCATTGGCGAGGAGCGCGCCACGCGCATGCAGCCCAACCGCTCGGTTCTCGAAGCGGGCGGAGTGGTCATTGGCGGCTCTGACTGGCCGGTCATCCCCCTGCCCAACCCCTGGGTGGGCATCGAAGGGCTCGTGACGCGAGCCGACCCCTCGGGCACGTTCTCGGGAACGCTGTGGGTCGAGCAGGCCCTCACGCTGGATGAAGCCATTGCCGTATACACAACCGCGTCGTCGAAGGCCATGGGGCTCGGGGACACGACCGGATCACTCGAGCTGGGCAAGTCGGCCGACTTCATCGTGCTCGACCGCAACCCGTGGGAAATTCCCGCAACAGACCTCGCCGACGTTCGCGTGAGGCAAACCTGGTTCGCCGGCGAGCAGGTTTTTGATCGCTAGCCGGGCAGCACGCTCGACCAGCCGCCATCAACCATGAGGTTGGTTCCGGTGATGTAGCCGGCTTCGTCGCTGGCAAAGAACAGAATCGTCGCGACGACGTCATCAATGGTGCCGATGCGTTTCAGGGGAATGTGTTCGGCGATGTTGCGCATGGGGTGATTGTCGGCCAGCAGGTCGCCCTCGGTGGCCGGCGTGCGAATCACACCCGGGCTCACGCTATTGGCGCGAATACCGTGGGCCGCCCCTTCTGCGGCAAACTGCTGAGCCATGCCGATCACGCCCGCCTTTGTCGCCGTGTGCGCAATGCGCGTGTTGGTGACCGAGCCACGCACACCCGCCGATGACCCCAGCAGCACGATGTTGCCCGACGCGGCACGCAACCACGGCCAGGCGGCCTTGGCGGGCACGAACACAATGTCGAGCTCGTGCGTCAGCACAAACTTCCAGTCCTCGAGTGTCGTCTCTTCGATGGGCGAGAACCGCGCGATGCCCGCACTCGGCAACAACACATCGATGCGCCCGTGTTCAGCACCGATGAAATCGAGCCAGGCAGCTGTCTGCACTTCATCCGTGGCATCGACCGGCGCACGGCCGACAAACGAACCCGCAGCTTCGGTAATCAGCTTCTCGGTCTCGGCGAGTCCGGCGACGTTGACGTCACTTCCGTACACCAGTGCGCCCTCGGCCGCGAAACGCTCGGCAGCGCGACGACCGATGCCGCTGGCCGCGCCCGTGATGGCGACAACGCGTCCGGCGAATCGAGACTTCGGTGAACTCATAGCCCTTATCTAATCCCTTGAGAGCGAACGACGCCAGTTGTGTCGAGTCTCGACTGGCAGAAGGACTGCCCCGCGGAGTTGCGAGTTTTGAGACGCCCGCGTCTCAATGTTTGAGCGGGGAGCGGGGCAGTCCAAATGCCCGAAGTCATACCTCTAAACGAAAGTCGTGACGATCTCGGCAATGTCTCCGAGACGCGTGGTCAGCACGTTGCCGGGCTTCATGTACAGCTTGGGCTCACGGCCCATGCCGACACCCGCCGGCGTGCCCGTAAAGATGATGTCGCCGGGAAAGAGTGTCAGGTGCTCGCTCAGGCGCTCAATCAGCTGCGGCACCGAAAAAATCAGGTTCTTGGTGTTTCCGTTTTGAACCACCATCTCGCCGTCAGCGCCCGGGCCGGTCAGCACCGCCTGGACACTCAGGTTCTCGGGGTCAGCAATTTCGTCCAGAGTGACGACAGCTGGGCCAAACGGGCCGAAGCCGCGCATCGATTTTCCGAGGCTGAACTGAGGCACCGGAGGACGCCACTGCACATCGCGCTCGGTGAGGTCTTGACCGATGGCTACGCCGGCCACGTGCTTCCAGCCGTCGGCCGCCTTCACGCGATCCGCCTTCTTGCCGATCACGACAACCATTTCGGCCTCAAAGTCAATCGCACCCGTATTCGCCGTGATCGTGCTCATTGGCCCGGCGAGGCTCGACGCAAATTTGGTGAAAACCATCGGGTTCTCGGGGTAGGGCTGGCTCGCTTCGTCGGCGTGGTCACGGTAGTTCAGGCCGATGGCCAAAATCTGACGCGGAAACGGGATCGGAGCACCAAGATCAGCAAGCTTGAAAGGCTTCGCCGACGAAAAGTCGGCGGTCTTGCCCCACGCGCAAAAGTCGTCCCAGTTGTCGTAAGCGCTCAGAATGTCGGGGCCAAAACGGTCAGCGCTCGCCTCGGCCACATCGAGGGCGGTGTCGCCGGACAGGAGGACGAGTCGGTTTTTCAGGTTGGCAATGCGCATGATTTTTTCCTTTTTTGTCGGTAGTGAGAATCTATGAGTGAACGGGGGTCGTGAGCAACCTTGTGGCGAGCGCGGAAATGAGCGCTTCTGGCGCATCTGCTCCCCCAAAAACCACAAAGTCGGGTCGAACAAGTTCGCAGGCATATCCACTCTGGGCCAGGTGCGCCAACATTACGCCGGTCGTATCGAGCAGGGTGACGACTGCTCCCGGTAGGGCATCGGCGATAGAACTCAGCTCAGCTGTGGAGTTGTCTGCGCCCGTTCCGTTGATGAGACGCAGCACAAGCAAACGAACTCCCGCGGGGACCAGCGCCAGTGCCTGCTGGGCCTGTGACTCAGAAATGCGACCCGCGTCGACGACGAGGGTGAAATTTCCGTAGTTGAGTTGATCCGGCAACACCGTTGTTCCCGAGCGATCGGCGATGCGCTCGTTAACCGAGTACTCGCCCGAACTCGGCGCGTTGAGCGGAACATCCTCGAGGAGCACCCCCGGCCCGAGACGCTCGGGCGGAACCGGTGGCAGAGAATTCTGTGGATTCGGGCCGGTCGCCAAAAAGTGTGCGTCGCGGGCCGCTACCTTTTCGGGATCAAGTTCACAGATCACCTTGCCCAGTTCGACAGACATTCCGATGGCGTTTTGAACCTCGACCACGCGCTCGCTCGTGTACGTGTTGAGCAGCGAGAGGTCGGCGTGGCCCGATAAAACGAGGTCAAACTTCCAGGCCAGGTTGGCCGCATCGCGCATGCCGCTCACCATGCCAACCCCGAAGAAGGGCGGAACCTGGTGGGCCGCGTCACCGGCAATACCCACGCGACCATCGAACCAGTTGGTGGCCCAGCGCGACTGGAAGGAATACAACCGAAAACGCTCGAGCGTGGTGTTGTCTGGCGTGACATCCCAGGGCGCCATCAGATCCCAGCAGCTCTGTTCGCTCACGAAATCGGATCCGTCGGTTTCGGTGCGCATGAACTCGAAGCGGCGCTTACCCGGACCGCCGCTCACCACTGAGACGGGTCGTACCGGATCGCAAATCTGAAGGCACTCGGGTTCCCACACGCGCGGCGTGTGCTCAACGATGTCAATCACCAGCCAGTCGTAAAAGAAGCCGAGGTCATTGACGGTGGTGTTGATCTGGGTGCGCATAAAACTGTTCGCGCCATCACAGCCCACCACGAAGCGACTTGTCACGGTGGCCGCCGAACCGTCAATACTCACACCGAGAGCGACCTCGTCAGGCGATTGCGAAACAGACGTCGCCTCGGCAGCCCACACCAGCGTGACGTTGGGGTGTGCTGTGACTTTCTCGAGCAATTGCTTTTCGAGGCCCGGCTGGTTGAACATTGTCGACCACGGCCAGCCCTGCTTCTCGTCACCCGTCGGCCCAAAACTGATCAGCGTCTGCCGCGCCGCATTCTGCCAGTCGTAGGTCTTGGCCTCGTGGGCAAAATCGTTCACCGCCTCCATCACGCCGAGCTGGTCGAGCAGGCGCGAAATGTCGGGCGTGAAGTGCACGGCTCGAGGTAGGCCATAGGGATGGTCATGCTTGTCGAGCACGATGACCCGGTGTCCTTGTGCGGCGAGCAATAGTGCCAGCGTCAGGCCAACAGGCCCGGCGCCAACGACGGTGACGTCCCACACCTCATCGGTGATGTTGCTCGTCACTGACACCCTGAAATCCTTCGCGTTTCGACACTCGGCCGTACGACTTCGAACCTAGTCGACGAGGGGCCCATCGACCATCGGCAGCCCGTCGGCCAACGACGGGTCGGCCTTGACGCGAGCGGGCCAGATGTCGGCAAACATGGGCGGGCCCGGGTCAACCGCAGGAGCGTATTCACCCGCATAGGCGCGTCGGTGAATCTCGGCATGGTCAAGACCCGCCGCGCGAGCCTCAACCAACTTGTCGGGCATAAAGTGCGGGCCGAGCTGGTCCTCAGAAAACTCGCGCGACGCCCACATCCATTCGGTCGACGCATCCCAGTCACCAAAGTTGTCGACCTGAATTTCGACCCCGTTTCCATCCGGGTCTTGGTAGTACATCGACATGGTCATGCCGTGATCGAGATTAAAGACCGGCACAATGCCCTGGTCGCGCAGGCGCACATAGTTGTCGAGCCACTGATCGAAGGTCGCATACTCGAAGGCCGTGTGGTGGTGTCCGGCC
>WLNS01000050.1 GCA_009699665.1 Actinomycetota bacterium | reverse complement strand
GGGGGCGTGAGAGCGGGATCAACGTGTTTTTGGTTTTTGTTTCCCTGTGATTTGGTAGCGTTGAGATGGGTTTTCCGCGTCGCTGTGACGCGCGAGCAATGATAGGGAAAGGCATGGCATGGCTCTCACGCCAGAAGATGTCGTAAACAAGCGGTTTCAACCAACCAAATTTCGCGAGGGTTACGACCAGGACGAGGTCGATGATTTTCTCGATGAAATCGTGCTTGAGCTGCGCAGGCTCACTGTTGAAAATGAGCAATTACGTCAACAGTTGGGCGCTGCAGAGGCCCGACTTTCGGGTGGTAAAGCTGGCACGGGTCCCGCCCCGGATGTGCGAAACTTTCCTGCCGCGTCGACGCCTGAACCGATGCAACCCCTCGTTGTCCCTACAGGCGAAGGCGGATCTTCCAATGACATGCTGCAGTTGGCGCGGCGCCTCCACGAGGAACACGTGCGCGAGGGCATCGAGAAGCGCGATGCGCTCATTGCCGAGGGGCATGCAGCCGCGGCCCGTATTTTGGCTGATGCTGAAGCAAGTGGAAAGCAACTGGCAGCAAATGCAGAGATTGAACGTTCGTCGTTAGAGCAGCGCGTGGGGGCTCTTCGAGCTTTCGAGGCAGAATATCGCGCCCGCCTGCGCGCATACATTGAAGGTCAACTCACTGACCTCAACACCACAGCCATTGAACCCGCGTAGCGGTTCTGAGACGGCGTCGGCTTCGGCAGGTCGCCGGCCGGCATGGCGCGTCATCATTATTCTTGCCGCTATTGCCGCTGCCGTTATTGCGCTTGATCAGATAACGAAAGCGATAGTCGTTTCGGTCATGACCGAGGGCGAACCATTTCACGTCTGGGACAACATTGTGATTCTGGACTTCGTGAGGAATCCGGGCGCCGCGTTTTCTCTCGCCAGTGGATCAACCTGGATATTTTCCGTCCTGGCCGCTGCTGTCACGGTCGTGATTATCTGGTTGGCGCGCCGCCTCAGGTCCGTTGGCTGGGCCGTTGCATTTGGACTTCTTCTGGGTGGAACCCTCGGGAACCTGTCTGATCGTCTCTTTCGCGAACCCGGGTTTGCTGTGGGCTGGGTCATTGACTTCATTAATCTTCCGTGGCTGATGCCGGCAATCTTTAACGTTGCTGACATTGCCATAACGTCAAGTGTCGTGGTCTTGGTCCTACTCGTGCTGACCGGCAGAAATGTCGACGGCACACGGGGTGCTCGAGAGAAATCATCGCGGAACCGCACATGACCGAAGTGCGCCATGCCCGTGTTCCCGAGGGGCTTGATGGCATGCGCCTCGATTCGGCTCTGTCGAAGATGTTCGGCTTTTCCCGCAGCGCAGCTGTCGAGATCATCTCGTCGGGTGGAGTCGACTACGCCGGCCAGATTGCCGATAAGGCCGAACGCGTTGTCGCGGGTGCCGAAATTCGAGTGGAGTGGAAACCGAAGGAACCCGTCAGGGTGACCGAAACGCCTGTTTCAGACTTGACCGTCGTTTATGACGACGACGACCTTGTCGTCGTGGACAAGCCGGCTGGGGTGGCCGCGCATCCCTCGGTTGGGTGGACCGGCCCCACCGTCTTAGGAGCCCTGTTGGCTGCGGGATTCACTGTTTCTACGTCGGGAGCGAGTGAGCGCACCGGAATCGTTCATCGACTTGACGCCGGGACTTCGGGGCTCATGGTCGTGGCCAAGAGTGAGTTGGCCTACTCAGCCCTGAAGCTAGCGTTTCGTAATCACGACGTCGAAAAGATTTATCACGCCGTCGTGCAAGGGCATCCTGATCCGTCGGCGGGAACCATAGACGCGCCCATTGGTCGGCATCCGCGCCACCAGTTCAAGTTTGCGGTTACGAGTGACGGCAAGCCTTCGGTGACTCACTACTCCACCATTGAGGCGTTCCCCGCAGCGTCTTTACTTGAAATTGTTCTCGAGACCGGTCGAACTCATCAGATTCGTGTTCACATGGCCGCACAGCGCCACCCGTGCGTGGGCGACGGGATGTACGGTGCCGATCCCAAGCTCTCGGCAACGTGCGGTCTTACGCGGCAGTGGCTTCACGCGACGAGACTCAGTTTCGCTCATCCGAGAACGAGCCAGACGATGACTTTTGAGAGCCGTTATCCCCATGATTTGTCGCACGCGCTGGATGTCCTGCGCGGCTAAATACCTTGTGCCTCTTAGGCTAAGGAATGCGTGAGCAGGAAACGCCTGTTTGTGCTGACTACGGAGTGTGTGGGCTCATGAGTGAACGGGATTCTTTCGTTCACCTCCACGTGCACACCGAGTATTCGATGCTCGACGGTGCGGCGCGAATCACGCCTCTCGTTACGGCCGCCGTGGAACTCGGTATGCCGGCCCTAGCCATAACTGATCACGGCAATATGTTTGGTGCTTACGACTTCTGGCAAAGTGCGACGAACGCCGGAGTGAAGCCCATCATCGGCATCGAGGCTTATCTCACGCCTGGTACGCACCGATCTGAAAAAACCCGAGTCCAGTGGGGCGGCGGTGGCGAAGACGATGTTTCGGGGGGTGGCGCTTATACGCACCTCACGCTGCTCTCGTCGTCAACGGAAGGCATGCACAATCTCTTTCGTCTTTCTTCGTTGTCGTCACTCGAGGGTTTCTATTCGAAGCCACGAATGGACCGCGAGATTCTGAGTCGCTACGCCAGTGGGCTCATCGCCACCACGGGATGCCCGGGCGGTGAAGTACAGACGAGATTGCGTTTAGGGCAGTATGACGAGGCTCGCACGGCAGCCGCAGATTTTCGAGACATCTTCGGTGCCGAAAACTATTTTGTCGAGATCATGGATCACGGCCTCGACATCGAGCGGCGCGTGACCGCTGACCTGCTCAGGCTGGCGCGAGATCTGGGAATACCCGTCGTCGGCACCAATGACCTTCACTACACTCATTCGGCCGACGCGGGTGCTCATGCTGCCCTCTTGTGTGTTCAATCAGGGTCAACCCTTGATGATCCCAAGAGATTTAGGTTCGAATCAAACGAGTTCTACCTTAAGTCGCCCGCCGAGATGCGGCAGGTTTTTCGGGACCTTCCCGAAGCGTGTGACAACACTCTGCTTATTGCAGAGCGCTGCGAGTCCTCCTTTGAGAAGCGCGATTTGATGCCACGATTTCCGGTGCCTGAGGGCGAAACCGAAGCCTCGTGGTTTGCCAAAGAAGTCACAAGGGGCCTTGCCCGTCGGTTCCCGGATGGAGTGAGCGAAGCGCATCAGACCCAAGCCGCCTATGAGGTGGATGTCATTACAAAAATGGGATTCCCCGGCTACTTTCTCGTTGTTTCAGATTTCATCGGTTGGGCCCGCGCTCAGGGGATTCGCGTGGGTCCCGGCCGAGGATCGGCGGCCGGATCTCTCGCCTCGTTCGCCATGGGCATTACCGAGCTGGACCCGCTGCGCTACGGCTTGATTTTTGAGCGCTTCTTGAACCCAGATCGCGTGTCACTTCCCGACGTTGACGTCGATTTCGACGATCGGCGTCGCGGCGAAGTCATCCGTTACGTGACCGAAAAGTACGGCGATGATCGTGTTGCGCAAATCGTGACCTTTGGCACCATCAAGGCTAAACAAGCCCTGAAGGATTCAGCCCGCGTACTCGGCATGCCCTATGCGGTCGGAGAACGTCTCACGAAGGCCATGCCGCGGCCAGTCATGGGCAAAGACATCACTCTCGACGACATCATGGATCCCGATTCTGAGCGATACAAGGAGGCAAACGATTTTCGGGAACTCATTGCAACAGATCCCGAAGCCGCCTCGGCATTCGAGACGGCCAAAGGACTTGAGAATCTCAAACGGCAATGGGGTGTGCACGCGGCGGGCGTGATTATGTCGGCCGAGCCGCTTATTGATCTCGTTCCCATCATGATGCGTGACGATGGCGCCGTCATCACCCAGTTCGATCAACCACCGTGTGAGTCGCTGGGACTGTTGAAGATGGACTTCTTGGGCCTGCGCAACCTCACCGTGATTGAAGACGCCATTGCGAATATTGCTCATAACCGTGGCGAAACGGTCGCTCCTGAATCACTTGATCTTGATGCGGACCCGAGCACGTATGCCCTTCTGGGGCGTGGGGACACACTGGGGGTTTTCCAGCTGGACGGCGGACCCATGCGGGCTCTGCTGCGACAGTTGAAACCGACAAACTTTGAAGATATTTCGGCCGTCATCGCACTGTACCGACCGGGGCCCATGGCCATGAATTCGCACAGCAACTACGCGCTGCGCAAGAACGGACTTCAGGTCAGCGAACCAATTCACCCGGAACTGGCCGGCCCGTTGGACGAAATTTTGGGGTCTACCTTCGGTCTCATTGTTTATCAGGAACAAGTAATGGCCGTCGCACAAAAAGTTGCCGGCTTTACCCTCGGGCAGGCCGACGTTTTGCGGCGCGCTATGGGCAAGAAAAAGAAATCCGAGCTGGACAAACTACAGGCTGATTTTGAAGCCGGCATGTCGCAGCGTGGCTTCAGTCGACCCGCGCAGAAGGCCCTGTGGGACACCCTGTTACCTTTTGCTGATTACGCCTTTAACAAGGCGCACTCCGCGGGCTACGGAGTCTTGAGCTACTGGACGGCTTATCTCAAGGCCAACTATGCCCCGGAGTACATGGCGGCCCTTCTCACCAGTGTCGGGGATGCAAAGGACAAGTTGGGCGTCTACCTGTCAGAGTGTCGGCGCATGGGTGTGAGCGTGTTACCACCCGACGTCAACGAGTCGGACGGTATGTTTTCTGCGGTCGGTAACGATATTCGATTCGGGCTGGGCGCTATTCGGAACATTGGAGCAAACGTCGTTGAAGCGTTGAGGGCAGCGCGGAATGAAAAGGGTCGTTTTACCTCGTTTCACGACTTTGTCAAAAAAGTGCCGTTGCAGGTAGCCAACAAAAAGACCATCGAATCCCTCATTAAAGCGGGAGCTTTCGATGGCTTGGGACACACGCGACGGGCTCTGATGGAAATTCACGAAACCGCTATTGACGAGGCCGCCAGCCTGAAGCGCAATGAGGCCAATGGCATGGTCGACTTGTTTGGCGATCTCTTTGATGACGAAACGACGAGGCCGCGTGTTCCTGATCGCCCCGAATGGGTCAAGCGCGATCTTCTCGCTTTTGAGCGGGAGATGCTGGGTTTGTACGTTTCAGATCATCCGTTGCGCGGACTCGAGCTTGAATTGGCAAAGCACGCCACCGCCACAATCGTTGAAGTGAATGCGGGGGAGATCGTCGACGATGGCGACCAGGTAACGATCGCGGGCCTTATTACAGATGTTCAGCGCCGGGTCGCGCGAAATTCTGGGAATCCCTATGCGGCGGTGCAAGTCGAAGATTTTACGGGCGAGATGACAGTGATGTTCTTGGGTAAGACCTATCTGGAGTTTGGAAAAGACCTGACTAACGACACTGTCGTCGCCGTGCGCGGACGCGTGAATGGCGGGGACGATGGAAAGAAAATTACCGCTCAGGGTGTCACCATGCCGGACGTCTCTCGCGTCGTCGTGGCGGAGAGCCTCGGCATTCGCGTTGAGGAACGCCGTGCGACGACAACCGTGGTTGAGGCACTGCAGGGCATCTTGAGTCGACACCCCGGAGACTCTGAGGTTCGATTGACTCTTGTGCGACCGGAGTCAACGAGACTTTTTGAGATTTCTCAACGGGTCACCGTGAGCCCAGATCTGTTCGGCGAATTGAAAGCGCTCTTAGGCCCGGGCTGTTTAGAGTAGCCCCCGTAGACTTGGCGCATCATGTTATCGACGCTTGACCTCAGGGGCACCGAAAGAAGTGCCGCGGTACTAGCGTCTTTAGTGCCCCGCGCAGATAACGATGTCTCGAGTGTCGTGAGTGTCGTGTCGGCACTGATTGATGACGTCGTGGCTCGGGGCGAAGGTGCCCTTCGAGACCAGGCCGATAAGTTTGATGGCGGAGCTCCCCAGTCACTGCGAATTGCCGCCCCCGAGATGCGTCGCGCGCTCCTGGGGCTTGATGCCGGAGTGCGATCGGCGCTGGAAGCCGCGATATCACGGGTTCGGGAGGTGTCGCTAGCCCAGGTTCCCTCGGGTCGAGACACCCTCTTGGCACCGGGAGCACGAGTAGAACAACGATGGATACCAGTGACGCGCGTCGGGCTCTATGTGCCGGGTGGTCAGGCCGTCTACCCGTCGAGCGTGGTGATGAATGTCGTTCCCGCTCAGGTCGCCGGCGTCACTTCGATCGCCCTTGTTTCCCCGCCGCAGCGCGAATTTGACCACGGTGTTCACCCCACCATCTTGGCGGCAGCTGAACTCTTGGGTCTTGATGAGGTCTACGCCATGGGTGGCGCGGGTGCCATTGCTGCCCTCGCGCACGGAATTCCCAGCCTCGACCTTGAACCCGTGGATGTCATTACCGGACCCGGAAATGTTTTTGTTGCTGCTGCCAAGCGCCTCGTACGTGGTCTGGTCGGAATTGATTCTGAGGCGGGTCCCACTGAAATACTCATCATTGCCGACATCACGGCAAATCCGAGGTTCGTGGCGGCTGACCTGATCTCACAGGCCGAGCATGACGTGATGGCGGCGGGTGTTCTGGTTACCGACTCCGTCGATCTGGCGGATGCCGTGAAACGTGAGGTTGAACAATTGACGACGGAGACCCACCATCGCGCGAGGGTTATCAAAGCCCTGAGCGGAAGCCAGTCCGCCATTGTTCTCGTCGACGACATGAACCACGCAGTCGAATTTAGTAATGCTTATGCCCCCGAACACCTCGAAGTTCAGGTGTCCGATCCGGAGGCATTGCTCTCGAGGCTCACCAATGCGGGAGCAATTTTTGTCGGACCCAACGCACCGGTGAGCCTGGGCGATTACTCTGCGGGTTCAAATCACATCCTTCCGACCGTGGGACAGGCACGATTTTCTTCTGCGGTGGGTGCCTACACGTTCTTGCGTGCTCAACAGGTAATTCGTTATGACAAGGCGGCATTGCTGGGTGTTGCACCCGAGATTCGGGCTCTGGCAGATGCCGAGAATCTGCCGGCTCACGGCGATGCCGTCGAGATTCGATTTGCGAAGGGCGACTGACGTGTTCTGTCCCTTTTGTCGGCACTCAGACTCGCGTGTCATTGACTCCCGAACGTCAGATGATGGCCTCTCGATTCGTCGCCGACGACAATGCCCCGAGTGTGGAGGCCGATTCAGCACCCTCGAGACCGCAAGTTTGTCGGTCATCAAGCGCTCGGGAGTCGTCGAATCTTTTAGCCGGGAAAAGGTTGTGGCGGGCGTTCGAAAGGCATGCCAGGGCCGGCCGGTGACCGACGCCGATCTATCATCCCTCGCGCAAAAGGTAGAAGAGGCAATTCGTGCCACGGGTGCCTCGCAGATTGAGGCTAATGAGATTGGTCTCGCTGTGCTTCCACCCCTCAAAGAGTTGGACGAGGTCGCCTATCTTCGTTTCGCCAGCGTGTATCAGGCCTTTGACTCGTTAGGCGATTTCGAGGCCGCCGTCACCGTACTGCGTGCCGAGCGCGAATTATCCGCAAAGAAAGATACCGCAACTGACATGCCTGGTTCGGCCTGATGCCCGGCGAGCAACCGAAGGGGGGCGGCTTCTATCGCTTCGTTTTTCGGTCGTTTTTCTCGCGCCTAGATCCAGAACGCGCGCATCATCTCGCCATGCCCGTTATTCGGCTTGCCGGATGGCCGATCATTGGCCACCTCTTGCGCGCGACATGCCGGCCGGGGCCTGAGCTACGAACCCGTGTGGCCGGTCTCAACTTTTCGACTCCGTTTGGTCTCGCCGCCGGATTCGACAAGGACGCGACCATGGTGCGGGGGTTGGCGAATTTGGGTTTTGGTCACGTTGAGGTGGGCACCGTGACGGCGCTGGCCCAATCGGGGAATGAGCGTCCGCGACTGTTTCGCCTGATTCAGGACCGCGCACTGATCAATCGCATGGGGTTCAACAATTCCGGTGCCCACCGGGTGCGACGACGGCTGGACCGCCTGCGTTCAGTGCGTTCGACGCTCATTATCGGAGTGAATATCGGCAAGAGCCGGGCTGTTGACGTCGAGGATGCGGTAGATGACTACCTGGTATCCGCGCGCCTTTTGGCGCCGGTGGCCGACTACGTCGTCGTCAACGTGTCGTCACCGAACACGCCCGGATTACGTGGGCTTCAAGACATAAAGAATCTCGAGCCCCTGGTGCGCGCGGTTCACGGTGCCGTCGATGGGGTGCCCCTGTTTGTCAAAATCGCTCCTGACCTGACAGACAAACAGGTCGATGGCATCGCCGACATGTGTGTTGAGATCGGAATCGCGGGCATCATTGCCACGAATACGACCATTTCGCGTGCGGGACTAAGCTCCGACGCGCAGACCATCGCTGTCGCTGGGGAGGGTGGGCTATCTGGCCCGCCTGTTGCGGATCGTTCTCGAGAAGTAGTGCGGCGGCTCCGCTCTCGGGTTCCACGGACTTTCGCGCTCGTCGCGGCCGGCGGTGTTGAATCCGCGGACGACGTGCGGAGTCGCCTGGCCGACGGTGCCGACCTCGTTCAGGGCTATACCGGTTTCGTTTACTTTGGTCCCGGTTGGGCCCGGAGCATTACGCGCGGTCTCAATTCGACTTTTAGCTAGCAGACGTCTCCGCTAACTCGGGTATTGTCTGCGCTTCGCGGTTGGCTTGGGCATTCGCATGGGACGCAGCTGAATGGCGCGCATCGACGCATACCAGGTCACACGCTCCACCGTGCTGAATTTCTCCGCTAGACGCTTACGCAATATAAACGACAAGATGGCGCAGTCAACAATGACAATCAATAAGAATGCCCACATGACGATGACGCCAATTTCCATCAGTGCGGGCACGAACGAGGTGAGGATGACGAGCACCATGAACGGGATCGTGAGCTCACCGACGCTATAGCGCGCATCAACGTAGTCACGAACGTAGCGTTTTTGAGGGCCTTTATCGCGCGCGGGTAAGTAGCGTTCATCTCCAGACGCCATGCCCGCACGAGCCTTTTCGCGTTGTTCGTTCATCTGGGAACGATTCATTCGGCGCGCCTCGCTGCGATCCGCAGGCACGAGGGGGCGACGGTTGGCGGCCTCACGCTCTTTGCGCGTGGGCGTTGCTCTGCCTTTGCCCGCAGCGTTTGCGTTGGCTTCGGATTCGGCAGTCGGTTCGACACTATTTTTCGACAATGGTTTCCTCACGTGAAATACACACCAGCGAACCTAAGATTAGCGCCATGGACTCCCGTGTTGATGCCTTTCCGGACGACAGCATTGATTCTTACCTGCAGTCATGCGCGAGCGGGCTGCTCGGCGAACTATCTGCCCTGGTCGCGATACCGAGTGTTTCGTGGCCGTCGTTCGATGCGCAGCGCGTTCACGAAAGTGCCGCGATGACGCGACAACTCATTCAGGACACCGGATTGTTCTCCGACGTTGCGATTGTGCGAGCTTCGATGGGGGCTGGTGAGGAACTCGGTC